>CAZZZY010000071.1:0-13798 GCA_964658545.1 uncultured Acetobacteraceae bacterium
CAGGGTAAACAAACGCATTGCCGCCGGACTGCAAGCACTGGATGACCCCAATATATTAGAAGCATTTCGGATTGCAAATCGAGCGATCGCCATTGCTATTCGTCAGCGTTCTACCCACAATACAGATATTACCCCAGAATCTGTCAAGCCTCCGGCATGGCGACCGTTTCAGCTGGCGTTTTTGTTAATGAACTTGGTTGGTATCGCCCATCCCGAACACTCCGACCGAGAATTAGTAGACTTGCTGTTTTTCCCCACAGGCGGTGGTAAAACCGAAGCTTACTTAGGACTAGCAGCATTCGCAATGGTACTGCGCCGCCTGCGAAATCCCACAATAAATTTGGCACTACTATTCCACGAGAAGAAACATATTGATGTAGCTTTAGCAACGAATATGATATCCGTGGGTTTGGATATCACCCGTCTAGGGTTGATGGTTGTGTTGGGTCAACCGAAAACAGCATCCGAGTATATTCAATCTACCAGTCGGGTAGGGCGGGATGAAAATCGCCCTGGCTTAGTCATCACATTATTAAACATACATCGACCACGCGATCGCTCTCATTATGAACGCTTCCCAGCTTGGCATACCAGCTTTTATCGTTCTGTAGAAGCAACTAGCGTTACCCCATTTTCACCTCGTGCCATTGATCGGGGTATCGCCGCTATCACCGTCGCCTTAGCGCGTTTAGGACATCCTGGCATGACTGCACCACCCCGCGCTATCGAGATTTTACAACATCGGCAGGATTTAGAATATGTTGTCGATGCCATTAGCGATCGCGCAGAAATGCACGATAAAGAACTTGATGCTGTGGAAGCCGAAGCACTGCGTCAAAAAGTTCGAGGACGGGTGAAAGATTTACTGGACACTTGGGAACGCATCGCCAGTCAAAAAATTAGCTTGCAATACCAACAAGAAGTAGGACAAGCGCCGCCATTATTATTTGACCCCCTTGACCCAGAACTTGAAAAGCAACCAATGGAAGCACGCAAGTTCAAAGCACAACGCAGCCTGCGGGATGTGGAACCAACAGTAAACTTGTGGGTTTGCAACCCTGATGGTTTTGAGGTTGAGGAGGACGAGAAATGAAAACGAACCGCCAAGACGCAGAGAAGAAAGAGAAATGAAGTCAAAAAGCAAACGCAAGCCTTCAGGAGAAATACGGCAAAGCCAAATTATTTCCACCTTTGGCCCTGGCTCAATGGTGGACTTACCAAATTACTCAGTAATTATCGGCGGACTCAACCACTGGCGGGGTAATAGACAGCGAATTTACGAAGACCGCCTTGCAGCCAGAGTTGCCGAGATTTTGGGTGTCAAAGACATTACCATGTATGCGCCACCTACGGACGAGCAAGACCCAAGCGCCGCCAGAAGTGGAATTTCAGCTTTTACCTTCCCCACTTGGTTTGTTGCCCAAGTAGAAGAAACTTGGACTTCTCCTAACGGCAAAGAATATCGTACCCGTCCTCTGATACCTTGGGGTAGTTTAGTTAAAGGTAAATACCTCAGCGATACCAAAAAGAAAATACCAGTTGTCCCCGTTCGCTTTGTCCAAGCCTGTGTTAATGGACACATCAGCGATATCGACTGGTATCGCTTTGTCCACAGCAATAGCGATACTTCCAGTAAATGCCGGGGTCAGCTTTGGCTTGACGAACGTGGTTCTGGCAATGATTTCGTAGATATCTTTATTCGCTGTGAAGCCTGCGACACGCCTCGTCGTCCTCTCTCCGATGTAACAGTACCCAATAGCAAAATTTTGGGTCAATGTCTGGGGAATCGTCCTTGGCTAGGGCCAAAAGCTTTGGAACCTTGTGTTTCCCGCCTCACTGGTAAACAAGAGTACAACCGACTTCTAGTAAGGGCTGCAAGTAATACCTACTTTTCCCAAGTTTTGAGCGTTATCTCCCTCCCAGACTCAGACGCAGCAATGCGAGAAGCAGTTAATTTGGTTTATGAAGACTTTCTTCAGTATGCAGAAAGTTCAGATGATATCAAAAGAGAACGTCGCAAACAAAAAGTTGCTAATGCTTTAGAGGGATTTAGCGATGAAGCTGTGTGGTTAGAAATACAGCGCAAGCAAAGCGGACAAGGAGACCAAGATAAAAGCATCAAGCAAGTGGAAATTGAAACACTGCTTTCTAGCCCAGAAGAGATGGGAGAAGATGCTCCAGATGGTGACTTTTATGCCCGCGCCCGCAAGTTAACTAGTTTGCCCCCATTATTATCGTCTCGTATTGACCGGATTATTTTAGTGCATCGCCTACGAGAGGTCATTGCCCAAGTCGGGTTTACCCGCTTTGAACCTGCAATGCCTGATATTGATGGCGAACTGGCGCTGGATGTGCGTCGGGCAGCCCTTGATATTGAACCAAGCTGGGTTCCTGCCATAGAAAACCGTGGCGAAGGCGTATTTATCAGCTTTCAAAAACAGGCAATAGAAAATTGGGTAAAACAGCCTGCGGTACAAAAACGTGGACTGGAATTGCTGAGGGGCTTCGAGGTGTGGCAAAAGCGCAAGGCGCAAGAGGACGCTAAATTCCCCGGATTACCTTATATTATGCTGCACTCATTGTCACACCTGTTGATTACAGCAGTATCCCTAGAGTGCGGTTATGCTGCTTCATCAATTCGTGAACGCATTTATGTTGGTGAAACTGGCTATGGAATTCTTTTATACACTGGTTCACCTGGGTCGGAGGGAACTTTGGGGGGTCTGGTACAAATTGGCAAGCGAATTGAGTATCACCTAACTACAGCATTAGAATCGGGAAGGCTATGTTCCAACGACCCTGTTTGTGCCCAACACCAGCCAGACAACGTACAAGAGGAGCGTTTTTTGCATGGCGCAGCCTGTCATGGGTGTTTGTTAATTGCTGAATCTTCCTGCGAACGTGGTAATGAATTTCTCGATCGGGCGCTTGTCGTACCTACAGTTGAGGGTTTGGGTGCTGAGTTTTTTCTCAATCAGGAAATGTGATGGCAGCGTTTCTCCAACTGAGCCGACCAGTTTTGGTCAGTTTGGCTACAGCCCTTGAAACAGGAAGGCTTCATCCACCTTTTACTATATCAATTATTAAAACCTACGTACCGGAAATTCTCAGTAGCGGTATTGTTGAGGAACTTAATCGACTCAATGCAATGGGTGCTACTTCTGACCACATAGCTTATACATTGCGCCTGCTAGCTGCGGAACGGTCATCATCTCAGGAAGTACACGACAGAGTAGAGTTGGTTTGGACAGGACAGGAAGTCGTCGGTTCTCAAAGCCGCGATACTAGCGTTGTTGTGCGCGAGTTATTCAGCACAGCCAAAAGTAGCATCCTTATTTCCAGTTTTGCTGTTGACAAAGGGAAAAAAGCACAAGCTCTGTTTGGTGTCCTGGCTTCCCGGATGGATGCGAATCCAGAACTAAATGTCAGGATGTTCCTTAACGTGAAGCGATCGCACAACAATAAATTACCAGAGTCAACGCTTTTAAAAGAGTTTGCAGACACCTTTCGTAAAGAAATCTGGACGGGACAACGCTTACCAGAGGTGTTTTATGACCCCCGTTCCCTCGCCCCCGGTGCATATACAAAAGCCTGTCTTCACGCCAAATGCGTTGTTGTAGATGAAGAACGCCTGCTTGTAACTTCAGCCAACTTTACTGAAGCCGCCCACGAACGCAATATAGAGGCTGGTGTACTAATTGATGACCCTGTAGCTGCTAAAGGAATGCGATCGCAGTTTGAAACCTTGGTGGCCAAGAATATACTACGTCGAGTACCTGGAATTTGATAATTTAGTGTAATCAGTTACTCCTCTTTTGTTACTCTAGGTCAATAAAATAATAACCAAATTTTTAATTGTAGAGAAAGCAAGCATTTGAACGTTTATTTTCTAACAGAATGCCTGAAATCAAAATTTTTGGTAAAAGTCTTATGCTATGGGCATTTCAGATTATTCACTTCCGAAAGTAACAAAAGCGTCCGAGGAAAATGATCGCATTTCCAATGGATGTAAAAAAACCATTCTTGTTATGTCATTTTAATTTTTTTAACTAACTCATTTACTTGGTTGCTTAAAACCGCACTTTCCTTTGTCGTTAATACTTTGTCAGATACTCCAAGTTCTTTGTAAATTTCCTTTTTCTCCTGCCAATTTTCGTTGTATTGCTCGTTACCTAAAAGCCCAAGGTGTTCCCAATACCAAACATTGCCATTATGTCTGATTGTGAAGTCAGGTTCTTTCCATTGATATTCATTATAAAAAAGTTTTTCTTCATATTGAAAATCAATATTTGAATGATAAAGAATATTTGCAATTATTACTTCTGATTTTGAACGAACCCAAATCCCATTTTCAGTCTGATGTATCTTATTTAGTGAATGTTTACTTACGCCTAAATATCTTCCAATATCTTGGTGCATTGAAATTGAACTGTCAAAGTTATCAAGGAGATAAACGAGATAGTCTAATAAATTATGTTTATACTCTCTTTTACTTGCAGTTTCATTACTAATTGTTTCAATTTGCTCATCAGTAAGATATTCTTCTGTTGCTTCAATAATTAAGCATTTGTCAAGATTTTTAGCTAATTTTGCCTCATTATCAACTAATGCTTTATAGGTTATGTTGAAAAATTCTCGACAAGTAAGTTTTGAGAATTCGGGTTTTAACAATACAGGAACAACCATTCCCGTTCTTGTAGATTCAATTATTGACTTCAACATAGGGTTTGAGTTAGTTTTGAAAACTTTTAAGCCTGTAAAGCCTTTGCCTTCTATCGTAATTGCACCGCAATTCAAAAAATAAGGTAGAGCCGATTGTAATTCTTCTTCTGCAAAATATTGCAAAGTCTTTTTACCAACTTCATTGTTGGTTGCCTTTTTGAACAATTCTTTGATTTGATCCCCTTGAGGAAATGATTTGTCGATAAAGTGTGTTTTTCTTACCTGAACATTTTTATTAGAATAAAGCATATAAGAAATAGCACCATTTTGGTCTCTTCCTGAACGTCCAATTTCTTGATAATACTGCTCAATAGATTCGGGTATCATAAAATGAATTACAACTCGAATATTGGGAATATCAATACCCATTCCAAAGGCATTTGTTGCAAAAACTAAATTGGTTGAACCATCTCTAAACTCGTTTAGAACACTTTGCCGTTCGGAGCTACTCATATCTCCATGAAATGATAATGCCTTTAGCCCCTTTTGATTTGCAGTTTCACACAAATCTTCCACACCACCTTTGTGGTATTTACGATATAAATAAACCAATACTTTCTCGTTGGTGTGGTTATCTATTATTTGCCAAAGACGATCTTTCTTTTCTTCTTCGTTTGATAACTTCTCAACTTTCAAATCAATATCAAATCTTAACAATACATCATCTTTGATGATAGAACTTTTCTTAATTTTAAAATCAGTAGTAATATCAATAAGCTCTTTTGGATTTATTGTGGCTGTCAAACCTAAAATTGTTGGCCATTTATCTGAAAAGACTGAATTAAGAAAAGTTGGTATATGCTTGTAAAATGGTCGGAAATCAAATCCCCATTGGCTTATACAATGGACTTCATCAATAACTACTAATTTGATTTTATTTATCTGCAATGAAATACAGTATTCAAAAAATCCATCTGTCGCCATCCTTTCTGGACTAGCAAAAATGAAATCAGGTTTAGATTCACCCTTAGCAAATTTTTTTAATTGCTTCATTTGTTCTGAAACTCCCATACCACTGTGAATAGCTAAGACTTCAAAACCTTCTTTTTCGAGTTTTTCTGCCTGTTCGTCAATAAGTGCTATCAATGGCGAAATAACTAAACAAGTTCCTTTTAGTGCTTTTGCAGTAACCCAATAAATGAGGGATTTCCCACCACCTGTCGGCATTACTGCTAATGTTGAACCATTCTCTATAAGATGGTTAATTACTTTTTCTTGAAATAGTTTTAAAGAAAACACACCTGCTAAAGCAGGAAACTCTTTTTCAAAAACTTCTTTTGCTTTAGTATTCATAATGATAGCTTTCTGCTTTCTTCTTTAAATCGTCAATTTCAGACTGATGAGTTCTTGCGACAAATGAGAGAAAGCTATCCACTGGAACAAATCTATATTCAATAGGTAGGCTTACTCCATGCTTTGCATAAAGCTCTTTTAGTTGCTGATAAATTCTAATAGCGTAAAATGAAAACAAGGCATACGGATAAAAATAATTTTGCTGAGTTGTTCCTTCTCTCGCATTGATCATAAGAAACTGAGAGTCTTCTTTACAACCAAACTTTTTCTTACTGCTTAAATAATATAATGCCCAAACAGCTTCTCTGCTTCTATTTGGATACATTTCAGGAAAAAGCTTGTAAATAAAATGACTTTTAATTCCCCCGCCAATTACTCCGTAAACTGTGTAGGCTTCTCCATCCAACTCATAATATCCCAAATCATAGCATGTCTCAATTTCTTCAAATTCATTTTCTTCATACCACTCATTACGCAATTTATTTGCTAATTGAACAAGGTTAGATACTACTTCAAATAATTGTCCTGCTTGCGCGGTGTTGAATGCTGCACGAAACTTATCAAGTTCCTTAGCTTGTTTGTTTTGTAGTGTTTTTCTGATAATAGGAATGTTATTTCTTAAAACTGTATTTTTAAAGGAGTTAACATCTTTTTTATATTCTTTTTCTAGTGATTCTAAGTGAAGGATATCCTGATAATCTAGGCGTTCTTTTTCATAATGCTTGATTGATTCTTTCAAAAGCCTTTCTAGAATTTTTTTTGTCTCTTTTGGCTTGCTTTTTGGTTTGCAGGTAGAACCAAATTTTACAGCTAGCTTTTCAATTTCGCTTTCTTGTATTGAATTTCCGCCTTCTGTATCAATATATTGTTGGAAGTAAGTCGGGATAACTTGTTTCATTTTATCCCATACCTTTTCAATATGGTCTTGATCATAACAAATTTCTTCAATGTTGTTCGGATAATACATATTCTAGATTTTGCCTTTTAGTTAGCGGGACTTGAACAAAAAAGATCCGTTAGTTGTTTTATGGTTACACGGGTCATTGTCTACACTTGTCTGTAACGTTTGTGTATAATCATTATGTTTATATTTTTATAGTGGAATCAAAACCCGTATTCTTAGTGTTCCCACAAACTGAGCAAATATAACACCCGCTGCAAACGTTAAGTTGATAAGCAAAAGTATTGGGTTACTTCTTGGAGCAAAAAATACTATATTTGCAGTATTTTTTATTTTTTGATTCAGTTCGTAACCACATTATCTGCAATGGTAATGCGGTTAACTTATTTTATTTCAATGAATATAGCTTTTTCGCAATAATATTATTCCATTAACTGTCCACAAGGACAGTTTTACCTTCATTGATTAACTCGATTCAAATAAATATTTTCTTTATTGAAAAATAACAACATTCCATGTGGATTATCTAAAGATACATCTTTATTACTATTGTGATTCTGCAACTCATTCCCTTGTAAATCCTGACTTGAAAGTGAGTACACATCAGTTGCAACAAGCTTATATCCTTGAGTATTCAAATAACCAACTAGTTTATCAGGCATGACATGAGATGCACCGTAAATTGGTAACAAATTATGTTCAATTTTATCCTGGTCTAAAATATTTAATTGCACAACACCTGTACGACAAAATATATCAAAATAAATCGGCTCAAATAAGCCACTTGTAGTAATTTCTATTGAATTTAATTCCATCGCTAGTTGCTCTACACTCGCAAAATTCCGCGACCACGGGTTGCCCATTAAAAATAGCCTTATCGATATTGCCTCTGGCTGTACTTTCACAATATCGAGTAATGTTCTCGTAACAGCATCTGGTTGTAAGTAATCTAACACTCCATGAACCGAAACTAGCCGCAGGCTATTAGGAGCGTAAAGTTTTGTCAGTTCTAGTTCTGCTAGATTGCGATCGCAAAAATAATTTAACTGTAGGTTTGGATATTGGCTGCGTAAAGCTAAAAACTTTTCTGGCGGATTAGTAGCAATGTCGTAACAGTCGATTGTCGGAAGTTGGTAGCGCGTCAAGTCAACTCCCTCAAAACCAAAAAAAACTTCACGTTCGGCAAAACCTGCACCCAAGATAGCTGCACTATCACCATTACCTGAAAGAATCGCTTCCCAAGTGAGGGGATAAACATTGGGGGTAAGTTCTAAAAGCCTAACTCGACTAATTTCTAAGATATTGCCACTGCCCTTGTTTTCTAGGAATCTTACTGCCATAAAACCTCGCTATATTATGAAATAACCTTGGGACGACTGATTAGGGTTATATCTTTACCTTCGCCCAAACGGTACACTTCTGTGCGATCGCCAACATCAATTTCAAAAAACCGATAGCTTGTAGTAAACCGCGCCCACGGTGCCAAAGGATTAATTTTTGGGAGATTGGTTGTTGCTTGGTAAGTAATTTCAAACTCCGCTCCCCCATCTTGCTTGAACATCTGCAAAAAACATTCGTAGTCTCTAGCGTGCCAAAAATCAGTCGTTCGGCGACGCACCACATCTTGTGAGTCAGAACTCATCGCCCGTGCTGCTGATGCGGACACGATCAATTGCAAATTGTCAGACATTCGCGTTAAAGCAAGTTTCTTGTCTGGGTTTGAGAATATTTCATCAACAATTGGTCTAAGCTCAGGGTGCAAACAAGTTTCGGCAATGTAAAACCCTGAATACTTGCTGATATCATTCTCAAATTCCCGATCAACTAGTCTTTCTGAATCACAACTAACCGACTTTCGTAAGCTCGCAAAAATCAAGTCTTCGTATAACTTCTGCTGCGATGCTGGCGTTGCTGCAAGAATTTTGAATGCAGACCCACGCATCCCCTGAATTCCTATCAAAGCACAGGTACAATCGAGGGATGCCGCCCACATTGCTAGAAATTTCCGATAGTTGGTATAAAGCATTAATGCTTCCTGGTAGTCAGGAGCTTTAATTTTGAGTAGATGCTTTACTGGATTGGGTTTAATTTCCCATCCAGGCTTGCATAGTAAAGTCCATAACGTTGAGGAATCTTCAATGGCATCCATGCATTTATGCCCCAAGCTTATTAATGACAATTATTGGTCTGTCCGTTCTTGTCAAACCTCATGCGGGATATCAAATCTTTAAGATGGGCTGGGTCTACACCAAACCTATGAGCAATGTCATACTCCTCATCTTCAGTTGGTGGTGCATTTAGTGTAAGTAAATGCTCCAAAAAAGGTTGCGACCCCCCTAAAGGCAAACCATCATCCGTAAAAGGTAACCTATGTTCGTGCATTGACTGCTCAAATACCGCAGGGCGGGTATTTTGTAGCCACGCTACAACCTCACCAGGTTTTGGCGGTTCTATCCCCAGTCGATCGCATTCTTCTAATAACTCGTTTGATAATTGTGATTCTACTGCAAAGACGCTGCGCGATGCTCCTTGAGGAGCCGCCAAGGGTAATTCTACTGCGGAGACACTGCGCGATCGCACCTCCAAATCCTGCAACCATTTCTGTAGTTTTCCTGTCTCTGGTAACTGCAAACCCAGCGTCTGACAAGCGGCTACAAATTCTTGTCCAATAGCAGCATTAGCATATAACTGCCCCAACCAAGTAGCAAATTCCTCATTTTGAGGTAATTCTATCCCTTGTTCAAGGCTAAAAATTTGCAGTTTCTTTCCTAAACGAATTCTTTCTAAAAGCTTTGTACCAGTATCTTCTTCATCATTAATAATTTGAGGGTCGTTTGACCCAAAAGCCATTTTGTCTAAAAGCCAAATAGCTATTTGTCCTGATTTTGGAGCTGACAAATTTAGAGTTTCACAAGCAATAAGCAGCTCAGTTCCCAAAGACGTATAACTTGCAAGCCACTCCTCTAAATTACCTGACCGAGGAGCAGTAAGTCCCTTTTGAGATAAACCAACAAGCTCTAAACCCAAATTCACCAAGTTCCTAACT
The DNA here is from genome assembly GCA_964658545.1 of uncultured Acetobacteraceae bacterium. Taxonomy (GTDB): domain Bacteria; phylum Cyanobacteriota; class Cyanobacteriia; order Cyanobacteriales; family Nostocaceae; genus Nostoc. The sequence continues at coordinate 9,963 of CAZZZY010000071.1, forward strand.
ACCATTGACAAGCTTTTACCCATATCAGGTATTAGCTTCTCAATTTGACCTCGCATATCAACACGATTATGGAATGTCACGCGGTCTTTGTCCGTATTTACGGGATGACCATCCTTCGTAGCTTGCTTCACCTTTGACCCATTCATCCAAGGTTTAAAATGAGCAATCATAAGCTTTTTTAGCTGATCCAGAAATTGCTGGCTGTCACAAATCAACCAAGCAATACGGACTTCACCTGGTAAACTATTCAACTCTTTTAACCTGTGGTGAACTGACCAGCGCTGCATTAGTGCGTTTGACTTACCAATGTAAATAATCTCGTCTTTATGTAGCACAAAATACACTGCACAAACTGATGGTAACTGCTTACGCTGCGAGAGTGAGAGCGATGGCAAGGTTAGAGGGTCAATGTCTGTTACGTTCATTCACTATTTTTACTTGTTTTACTTTTGACCCATTGATCAATAAGCTCCCTAGATTTTTCACTCATATTTGTCCCTTCTTTGGCGCACCAGACCTTGAATTCTGTCCGCAAAGATTCAGGAAGAAAAACTCGAAAACTTACGGTGGGGTCTTCGGTTTTTTTATCATCTGCCATAGATAGGCCATGTATACCACACGCCTATTTTGCGTCAGACAAGTCAGTTTGAGAATACCCCACACGACCTTATTGATATATGTGACCTATATGCACTATCATAGCATTATCAGTAAAAGCTTCCACAAATAAGCGAAGATGAAAAACTGCGAAATCCTCAAAAACTTACCCAAAGAAGGCTTAGAACCCAGACAATTTCTACGCCACTGTTTTGATATCGCTGAACTCACTCCCAGAGAACTGCTCGAAGAAGAAACCGACTCACAATACCGCAAAAAATGTATCACTGTACTATGTGCAGTCTTAGGTGTACAAAGACCAACAGTTCGCAAGTGGGGAAGTGATCTCAATTTTGATGGGATACCCAACTACTCCAAAGTTTCACTTGCTTACATTCATGCCGCCGAAATCGTGCCAAAACAGCTAAAGAGCATCTTGAGAGGAGAATACAACGCACCAGAAGTAGATGCTCAAACGTTTCTAGAAAGAATACTCCTCGAAGGGTTAAGCGAACAACAAGTATTACAAACTGTTTCTCACGCCAATTTTCGCGCAACTTGTGTCAAAACTCTTACGCAAGTATTACATATTGGCACCAAGTCAGTCCAAGATTGGGGTCAGGATATGTCGTTTCACAAAATGCCCAAAATTCATAAACATACCTTGGGCTATGCCTTGGCTGCTATCTCCAAATCATCATCAGAAAATTGGGAAAAAGCGGCCTGACTTATTTAACTAGTCGAATTAGGAAACTTAGTCTTAGAGATTAAGACCGCGCATACAATATCATGACTACAACAACTTTTGCAAATAAATTATACGTCGAGCAGCATCAGGTAGACTCCAATCCTACCACCCACATAGAGCAAAGTAGCCTAGAGTACCTCCATACGGCTTTCCTACTCTATGAGTACAAGCAGACTTACACCAAAAAAGAATATCGCGCACTGTTAGAAGAGTACGGTTGGGATAAGGGCAGTACTGAGGAAAGGCGATCGCTCCGAATTGCCGAGAATTTTCAAGCATTTATCAGTTGCCCAGAACACTTAGCGGTTTTACCAATATCGGTACTACTTCGGTTATGTTCTGTGAACTACAAAATCCTAATTGATGAATTGAAAGATATTCCTATTGGTGGATTGACTTGTGGATTAGTGTTAGAACTGATTGAGGAAAGAAGATTATTTCTCAGAGCCATGAATCAAGAAAAAAAAGATGGCAACTGGCGAGCAACACCAGATGGAAATAGATATTACACCTTCGGCAAAATTATGGAGGATGACCACCAAACAGGGGTGTTTACCGAGAAGTTAATAGAGGAATTCGGATTGTCACCGCAGCGAATTGTCAGAAAGGCTATTCACCAAACAGTGGACAAAGCGAGCAATCTCGCGCTCTGCTACTGGACAGATAGCCAGATCCTAAGTCTTAAATGACTACGTTTCGAGAGTTATGACACCTACGGGTGCTTTCCAGCCTGTAGCTCTGTCGTCAACCATTAAACAGATGTATTTGGTTAAGTCAGTGTGGTTGACTTAACAAGCTCTTGAAACATTGGCGATAGCGCAGCGTTAGCGAGGCACGAGCGTCGGAAAACATTACCTGAGCAATCAGAGGACAAAATGTCTAACTTTGTATTTGTAATTGACACCAACTTTCAGCCACTTGACCCTGTACCACCAGGACAAGCAAGGCGGTTGTTGAACTTAGGACAGGCGGCAGTATATCGCCGTTATCCGTTCACCATCATCTTGAAATATGCGGTTTCAAATCAGGATTTAAAACCGTACCAATTAAAAATAGACCCTGGTTCTAGAACAACTGGACTGGCGATTGTCGCCGACGAAAAGGTTCTCTGGGGTGCGGAGTTGTCCCATCGTGGACAGCAAATCAAAAATGATTTAGAAGCTCGTCGTGCTATTCGCCGAAACCGTCGTAATCGCAAGACCCGTTACCGGAAACCACGCTTTCTTAACCGCACTCGTAAGCCTGGGTGGTTGCCGCCAAGTCTGGAGTCTAGGGTAAAAAATGTTGAAACTTGGGTGCAACGAATAACCCGATATGTTCCAATAACTGGGATATCTCAGGAGTTAGTCAGGTTTGACACCCAAGCAATCCAGAACCCTGAAATATCTGGCAAGGAATACCAGCAGGGCGAACTTGCAGGATATGAAGTCAGAGAATACCTGCTTGAGAAGTGGGGCAGAAAGTGCGCTTACTGCGGTGCGGAAAACGTGCCTCTGGAAGTAGAACACATCCACCCCAAATCAAAGGGCGGAAGCGATAGAGTTTCTAATCTCGCGCTAGCTTGCCGCGCTTGCAACCAAGCTAAAGGAAGCAGAGATATTAAGGAATTTTTAGCCAAAAAGCCTGATATTTTATCTCGCATTCTGAAGCAAGCCAAGCAACCATTAAAGGATACAGCATCTGTTAACTCAACCCGATGGGCACTTCTTAACAGCCTTAAGTCTACGGGGTTGCCAGTTGAAACGGGAACAGGCGGGAGAACAAAGTTTAACCGCACAAAGCTAAACCTGCCTAAAACCCACTGGTTAGATGCTTCATGTGTGGGAATTGTGGAAACCTTGCAAGTCCTAACTTCCCAACCTTTGTTGATCACAGCGAAGGGATGGGGGAACCGCCAGATGTGTGTAACTAACAAGTATGGATTTCCTATCAAACACAGAACACGCTGCAAGACATTTTTTGGTTTTCAAACAGGCGACATGGTACGCGCAATTCTCCCAATCGGGAAGTTCGCGGGGACTCATGTTGGCAGATTAACAGTTCGAGAAAGTGGAGTTTTTGAAATGAGAACGTCCAAGGGCAAAGTCAGCCCAGTGCGCCACAAATACTGCCAGTCAATTCACCGCAACGATGGCTATATGTATGCTTTTTCCGCAAATGTCCGGTGAATCAGCGATTAGGGGCGTTCTGATCGCTGGAAGAAACAGTTAGTAATAGTCGGTTAGACAGATGGCTGGCAGATTTAAAACTCAGGCAGAACTCCGATTGTAATTGACATGTGTTTAAAGCCAAGTCCAAGAAGTTAACATTAATTAGAATCTCGATGAACTCAACAGCAACAAACAAAAAAATAGCTGTTAGCCTATTCTCCGGAGTGGGTGGATTTGACTTGGGATTTAAAGCAGCAGGATTTGAAATAGCGATCGCCATTGATAATAATCCCATCGCCCTAGCAACATACCAACATAATTTCCCGCACGCCACAGTTTTG
>CAZZZY010000072.1:0-13746 GCA_964658545.1 uncultured Acetobacteraceae bacterium
ACAAAACAATCAACCCATAGGGGATGGGGACTTGACCCCAATATTCGTTCAATTCAATATTGGAATAAAACTACCAATGAAGTGCAATTTTACATCTCTAGTCACGAAGCGTGATGCTAACAAGATTGGTAGTGCAATTCGACAACACTGGGGAATTCAAAATTCTGTTCATTGGACATTAGATGTTACTTTCCATGAAGATGAATGTCGAATTCATTCTCTACACAGCCCACAAAATTTTGCCTTACTACGCCGCATTGCACTCAATGCCTTAGAGGATGTTTGAAAAGTCGTAAAGTATACCAAAGACCCCTCTCCAAACCTCTCCCCGTTGGCGTTAGCCTGTCGTCAGACAAGGGTCGAGAGGCTTTGAAACCCCCCTTCCCTTGAAGGGAAGGGGGGCTAGGGGGGTTAGGTTTCTGAGGTTTTAATGTTAGCGATAATACTTTTCAAACAACCTCTAAGGTCACTGGAGCAGTGTTGTTCTTCCTTTCAAGTTCTAATAACAGGTCGAAGCTAACATTACCCCAGAAATGGGAGTTGGTTTTTCAGGTTTCCAATCAAAAAACCTGAATAAAATTTCAGATTCAATGCGGTTAAAACCGCCCGTGTCGCAACGCTGGCAGCCCTAAAGGGACATGGGTAAATCTCATCAAAGTCAACAGCCTACCTGCTGGCTGCCACTTTAGCTGAGTATTCCAAGATGGGGCAGTAAAAAAATTGATAGCCAGATGATCAATATTATTATATATACCCTATAATATTTTTAATACGGTATTCGTCCAGAAATACCGTACATTTAGGGGTAATTTCTGATGAGCGAGTCGCAACAACCGACACATTTAAGTAAATTGCTAACTGAGGAAATGCAGGCTGATATCATGAAAGCTTGGCAGACCATAAAGCTCTCATATCAACACACAATGAGAAATTGGTTAAATAGACACACTGTGCAAAGCTTTGTGAGTCTGTTTATAATAAGTGGTTTTTTGAGTATAGCAGTTGCCTCCTGCTCTGGAAATAGTTCAGCTAGCAAAAATGATGTCAATTTGAAACTCGTTTCTTTTTCTGTCACCAAAGCGGCTCACGATCAGATAATTCCCAAATTTATAGAAAAGTGGAAGCAAGAACATAACCAAAAAGTCACATTTGAGCAAAGTTATGGTGGTTCCGGAGCTCAAGCGGGTGATGTCATTACTGGTTTACAAGAAGCAGATATAGTCCATTTGGCACTACCTCTGGATGTCAACAAAATTGCTCTTGCAGGTTTGATTAAATCAGGCTGGGAAAACAAAGCTCCCAGAAGTGGTATTGTTAGTAGATCGGTTGCTGCGATCGTCACCCGCGAAGGCAATCCCAAAGGCATCAAAACTTGGGCAGACTTGGCAAAAGATGGCGTGAAAGTGATTGCGGCTAACCCAAAAACTTCTGGTATTGCTATCTGGGAATTCTTGGCTTTTTGGGGTTCGGTGGCTCTAAATGGAGGTGATGAAGCGACAGCCTTAGATTACGTCACCAAAGTTTATAAAAATACCTCTACTTTAACGAAAGATGCTCGTGAAGCCAGCGATTTATTTTTCCAAAAAAATCAAGGTGATGTCTTAATAAACTACGAGAATGAGGTAATTTTAGCAGGGAAAAATGGAAATAAGTTACCTTATGTTATACCCCAAGTCAATATTTCTATTGATAATCCTGTAGCCGTAGTTGATAAAAACGTTGATAAACACGGTACAAGGGAAGTTGCACAAGCATTTGTTGATTTTCTTTACTCTACAGAAGCTCAACGGGAATTTGCTAAATTACAATATCGTCCTGTTAATCCCACTGTCACCCAAGAAGTAGCATCACAATATCAGCCAATTGAAACTTTATTCACATCAGAAGATTTAGGTGGTTGGGATATTATTCAGAAAAAGTTTTTTGGAGATGGGGCAATTTTTGATAAAGTTAAAGCTGCCAGCAAAGCATGATATATAATAAATATCCTTTAATATCCTTTTATTTTTTGCTCGTGACTATCTACTAGCAGATAGCCAAGCAAGCATAATAAATTCTTCAGTCATTTTACTCAATTGATAATTTATGAGCTTTTTTAGCAGATTTCAGAATAACTTTATCCTCACATTTTTAATGATTATTGCCACTACTATCAATGCTTGTAGCAGCAGCGAGGAAAAGAAAAGTCAGGTGAGTATTGATGGTGCTGCTGTGGGTTTTCCTATTTCTTTAGCAGTTGCCGAAGAATATGGCAAAGTCAAACCGGAAGCTAAAGTCAGCGTTGCCTCAAGTGGGACTGGTGGTGGTTTCAGTAAATTTTGTAATGGCGATATTGATATAGCTGGTGCTTCTCGCACCATTCGAGATGAAGAAATAAAAAAATGTAAAAGTAAGAATATTCAATTTGTCGAGTTACCTATAGCTTTAGATGGCATCGCCATCATTGCTAACCGCCAAAATAATTTCGTCAAATGTCTAACTATTAAGGAACTAGGTAAAATTTGGGGCGGCAAATCAGACGGTAAAATATTGAGATGGAATCAAGTTAACCCCAAGTTTCCTAACGAAAATCTGAAGTTGTATGCTCCATCTTCGGATACAGGAACATTTGATTATATGACTCAAGCTGTGACTGGTAAAGCCAAGAATGGGCGTACAGACTACACTGCCACTCAGAACCAAAACCTTCTTGTACAAGGAGTAGCCGGTGATGCAACAGCTTTGGGTTATGTAGGGATATCTTACTATATTCAAAATCAAGAAAAACTGAATCTAGTGGCTGTAGAAAGTCCTACAGGAAAGTGCGAAAAACCAGTTCCGATAGATAATGTAATTAAAAATATCTATACACCTTTATCTCGTCCTCTCTTCATCTATGTCAGTAAAAAATCCTTAGATACTAAGCCAGCAGTCAAAGAATTTGTAGATTTTTATCTAGAAAATTCTTGGAAGTGGGTAGATAGTGTTGGTTATGTTGCACTACCGGATGAAGCTTATGTCAAGGTAATACGAAAATTTGCTATTGGTGAAACTGGAACAAAGTTTAAAAAAGCCAAACCGGGTGAACCAATCACAAATTTTATTTAAATCAAATCTGAGTAATTATAGTCAAAAATTAACTGTTTATGCAAAATACCAATTATCAAGACAATCCTGATATACTATCCAGACAGTCACTGAATAAAAATGCCTCTGAAGATATATCAGAAAAGATTGTTGCGACAATTTTATTTGCTTGTGCTTTAGTTTCAGTTTTGACGACCTTTGGGATTGTCGTAATTATTTTTCAGGAGACATTCAGTTTTTTCCAAGAAGTCTCTTTTGCCCAATTCTTTCTTGACACTAAATGGACACCTTTATTTGCCGATAGACATTTTGGCGTTTGGCCCTTGATTAATGGCACTTTATTGACTACAGCTATTGCTATGGCAGTTGCTATTCCTTTAGGTTTATCTTCTGCTATTTATTTAAGTGAGTATGCTCAACCCCAGGTGGCAGCAATTTTACGTCCAGCAGTGGAACTTTTGGCAGGAATCCCAACAGTAGTATATGGTTACTTTGCGCTGTTGTTCCTTACACCATTGTTGCGGAATCTTATGCCTCTAGAAATATTCAACGCTTTGAGTGCAGGGTTAATGATGGGGATAATGATTACACCTACTGTTGGTTCTATCAGCTTAGATGCTATTAAAGCAGTTCCACGTTCTTTACGAGAAGGAGCTTATGCTTTAGGTATTACTAAACTAGAAACCATTTTTAAAGTAGTTTTACCAGCCGCACTTTCTGGAATCATCGCCTCGATTATTTTGGGTATTTCTCGCGCTGTGGGTGAAACAATGACTGTCCTCATCGCTGCCGGACAACAACCAAGATTAACTATTAACTTTATGGAATCAGTAGAGACCATGACAGCTTACATGGCGCAAATTTCTGGTGGAGATAGTCCGCGTGGTAGTCTAAATTTCAAAACACTATATGCTGTAGGTGCTGTTCTATTTATACTTACCCTAGCTTTGAATATTGTTAGTCATTGGGTTGCTAATCGCTTTAAAGAAAAATACGAGTAATTAAGTATGTCTACAAGTTATCAACCAGATGATTCTCTAGATTCATCGGCAGAATTTACCGATAATGTTGAGAGTAGGGAGACACTAGGGAAAGTATTTGAAGTACTTTTTTTGTTAGGATTGCTAATTGGTTTATTTGTCCTAGCATTGCTACTTTTTGATATTTTTCGAGACGGATTAGGCAGATTTTTATCACCTGGCTTTCTCACCGAAACTCCTTCTCGTTTTCCTGACCAAGGAGGTATTCGTCCTGCGATTATCAGCAGCGTTCTTTTAGGAAGTGTTGTGATTTTAGTCACTGTCCCTATTGGTGTTGGAGCAGCTTTATATCTAGAAGAGTATGCACCTAAAGCTTGGTGGACAGCGATTATTGAGATTAATATCAGTAATCTGGCGGGAGTACCTTCTATTGTCTATGGATTGCTAGGTTTAGGAGTTTTCAATTATTTGCTTGGCTTTGGCCCCGCTTTGATTTCTGGTGCATTGACTTTATCTTTGCTGTCTTTACCAGTAATTATTGTGGCAGCTAGAGAAGCAATTCGCGCCGTCCCAGATTCCCTAAGAAATGCTTCTTACGGATTAGGTGTCACCAAATGGAAAACTATCAGCAGTCACGTTTTACCCTATGCTGTTCCCGGTATTTTGACAGGGGTGATTATCTCTGTATCGCGTGCCATTGGTGATGCAGCTTCTCTAATTGTTGTCGGTGCTGTGGGTTTTCTCACCTTTAACCCTGGTTTATTTCAGAGATTTATGGCATTACCCATTCAAATCTATAGTTACATCACTCGTCCTGAACCGGGTTTTGCTAGTGCAGCAGCAGCCACAATTATTGCGTTGTTAATCTTGATCTTACTTTTAAATGGTATCGCTATTTATATTAGACAACGCTTCTCAATAAGTTAGGTAATCAAATATCTAATTGATAGATTCACGAATATTAGGAGAATAGCCAAATGACTTATAGCAATAGTAGAAATCAATCAGATAGTGCCATAATTGACCAAGATGAGAGCGTCTTCAATGTTGAAGGTGTGAAGGTCTTTTATGGGGGATTTATGGCACTTTTAGATGTCTATCTAAAGATTCCTGACAAACAAATTATTGCTTTTATTGGGCCTTCAGGATGTGGTAAAAGTACTTTACTGCGTTGCTTCAACCGGATGAATGATTTAATCCCTGGAGCTAAGGTTGAGGGTAGACTTAATTACCGCGATCGCAATATTTACGATCCTAAGATAAATTCCGTCAAATTACGCCGCCAAGTCGGAATGGTTTTTCAAAGACCAAATCCTTTCCCCAAGTCAATATACGAAAATATTGCCTTTAGTCCGCGTGCTAACGGTTACAAAGGTAACATTGATGAATTGGTGGAAGATTCCCTCAGACGCGCTGCTATCTGGAATGAAGTCAAAGACAAACTCAAAGAGAAGGGGACTGCATTATCTGGGGGACAACAGCAACGACTTTGCATTGCTCGTGCGATCGCTATGAAGCCAGATGTATTATTAATGGATGAACCATGTTCTGCTCTCGACCCAATTTCGAGCCGCCAAGTAGAAGAACTCTGCTTAGAACTCAAGCAGCAATACACCATCATCATGGTGACACACAATATGCAGCAAGCTTCCAGAGTTGCAGATTTCACAGCTTTCTTCAATACAGAAATTGACGAGTATGGTAAACGTCGCGGTAAATTAGTTGAGTTTAACCCTACGCCCCAAATGTTCAGTTATCCTCAAACTAAAGAAGCTGAGGATTATATCAGTGGACGCTTCGGTTAAAAAGACATGACAACGGAAGGGGAAAGGTAAAAGTAAGTTCAGTTGTGAGAGACTATTATTCCTTTTACCCTTTAACCTTTTCCTTTTCATCTAAATCTAGTCAATTTAACGTCGCCTTAAAAAATCCTTCTGTCTACTAAAATTTATACCTGGAAACAAATACTCCCCACTACAAGCTGAGACTAAATAATATATATACATCTAACCATGAATAAAAGGCATATAGTGGAAATTCAAGAATTAAAAGCATTGATTAAAGAAACTATGCGTGAAGTTCTGCAAGAAGAAAGACTTCGCCTCTGCCAAATTCTTATTCCTTACATAAGTGATAATGAGCAACGTGAACTGGAAGCCGAATTTGGTGTACCTTCAGATGATACTGAGGATGAAGTAATTGATATGACCGATTGGGTAATACCAATTCTATGTAAGGCTGCATAGAATAGTTCCTTTATCTAGCAAGGATTTCAGGCAGTTCATTCTGTGCATCTTCATAGAAAATTGGTATAAGATATGGCAATAAAATTTCGCAAAAAAGCGATTAAATTTTTATAAAAAGCAAATCCCGAAGATGTCGAAAATATTCGGGAGCAAATAAACCAAATTGTTATTGCTGTCGAAAACCAAGGTATTATCCCGTTTACAGAACTAGATATTAAAAAGATGAAAGGTGATTGGGAGGGATTTTACAGACTACGTATAGGTAGAAACAGAATTATTTTTACAGTCGATATTGATTCCAAAGACATCAAGATTTACGCTATTGGTGCTAGAGGAGATATTTATAACAAATAATTCGTAATTAGTAATTTAACAAAGTAATTATGTAAAATATACTGAGGTTTGAAAGTACTCAATTAAGGTAATATTTTAGTTTAGTACTTATACTGTGTATTATGTTTAAGTTTCTGTCATTTGCTTTAGTTGCAGCTACCGTTTTAGTAGCATCAATTAACAATCCCAATGCTGTCTTAGCTCGAACTTGTGCTTCTAAGTGTGGGTCGCACCCAATTCAATTTACACCTGGGCAATACATCCGGGTTGAAGTTGTAAATAGCACACCTAACCTGATTAAAATCCAAAAACCCTCTGGGACTGATGCAATATCCTTGAGTCCAGGGCAGAAATTAAGTTTAGAACAAATAGAGGGTACTGAGCCAAATACATCTCTGATATTTTGGAGCGATAAGGGTTTATCACTACAAGCAATTGTCTCGAAACCTAACTTTGGTACATTGCGGCTGGAGTTGCGTCCAACTTGGCGCTCTCCGGGCGATCGCTCTTTGTATATTATGGATGATGGTAGAATAAACGTGCTTTAGATAGCAAATTAATGTTATTAGTTATGAGTTAAGAAATAACTTTGAATTCAACACTCATAACTAATAACTCCTAACTTTTATTGTGCAAGACCGTCCTGTATCTGAACTATCAAAACCTAGCAGGCGCTTACCTAATCAGCGCTGGCAAATCTATCCGCAGAAACCAGAATTTGCCCAAAAACTGGCGGTTTTGATTAATGTTTCACCCATTATCAGCCAGTTACTAATTAATCGGGGGATCGAAACACCAGAACAGGCACAAGCATTTTTAGAGCCAGAATCTTTAGTCTTACCTTCGCCATTAGAAGATTTCCCAGATTTGGCAATAAGTTTGGAGTTGTTGCAAAATGCGATCGCTTCTCAAACAAAAATTGCTATTTGTGGTGATTACGATGCTGATGGGATGACCAGCACTGCTCTACTTTTGCGTAGTCTCCGCACTTTAGGCGCACGAGTAGATTATGCTATCCCCAGTCGGATGCACGAAGGCTACGGTATTAATAAACGCATAGTTGAAGAATTTCATAGCGAAGGTGTGGGATTAATTCTGACTGTAGATAATGGTATCTCTGCGTTTGAACCAGTTGCCAGAGCTAGAGAACTTGGTCTTGCAGTGATTATCACCGATCACCACGACATCCCCCAAAAATTACCACCAGCTAACGCTATCCTCAACCCTAAACTAATAGCCGAATCCTCACCTTATCGGGGTGTTGCAGGTGTTGGTGTCGCCTATATTTTGGCAGTGTCTCTCGCACAACAGCTAGGGGAAACTAAGGGTTTGATCCAGCCGATGCTAGCACTATTTACACTAGGAACGATCGCAGATTTAGCCCCCTTAACTGGTGTAAATCGCCGTTGGGTAAAACGTGGTTTACAGCATTTACCCAAATCCAACTTAGCTGGGGTACAGGCATTAATTCAGGTAGGTGGCGTGCAGGCGAGGGGAGCAGGGGAAGCAGGGGGAGTAGGGGAGAAAAAATTCAATATTCCTAACTCCTCAAATCCAAAATCCCTCAAGCCTGAAGATATTGGGTTTCGTCTGGGGCCACGAATTAATGCTATCGGTCGGATTGGTAATCCCCAGACTGTAATTGAATTGCTGACTACAGATGATATGGGGGTGGCGCTGGAAAGAGCAATGCAGTGCGAACAAGTCAACGCCTCTCGCCAGCTAATGTGTGAGCAAATTGAACAAGAAGCGATCGCTTATGTAGAGACACAATTTGTTGCATCTCTACAAGATGACCGTGTATTAGTTATTGTTCAACCTAATTGGCATCACGGTGTTATTGGGATTGTCGCCTCCCGCTTGCTGGAACGCTACGGTGTTCCCGTTTTCATCGGTACTTATGAGGATGAGAAACATATACGCGGTTCAGCACGAGGAATTCCAGAGTTTAATGTGTTTGCAGCTTTGGAATATTCTCACGATTTACTAGGCAAATTTGGTGGACACAAAGCCGCCGGGGGATTTTCTCTACCGGCAGAAAATTTACAGGTGTTGCGATCGCGTTTGATTGAGTTTGCTAACCAGTGTCTTGAACCCCAGCACCTCAAGCCTCTGCTCAAAATTGATACCGAAATCAACCTCGATCAGATCAATCAGCAGCTTTACCAACAGCTTAATGCTCTACACCCCTGCGGTATGGACAACCCCGATCCAGTTTTCTTTTCACCTAATGTTCAAGTAGTTGAGCAAAAAATCGTTGGTAAGGGTCACATCAAACTGACAATTGCCCAAACTATTGATAATCAGGAGTACAAAATTAAAGCGATCGCTTGGCGTTGGGGCGACTACTTCCGCTTACCAACGCGAGTAGATGTCGCTTATAAACTGCGAGAAAATTACTTTAACGGTAACACCACCATCGAGCTAGAGTTAATAGGTGTCAGATTACCAATTCAGATTCAACAATTTTTTGCTTCGCCACCTACCCCGTCAAGTACCACATTTGAGTACAACCAGCGACAGTATGCTTGTGGTTTTTATAAAAATGGTATTGGCGCAGAATTAAGAATTAAAAATCCTGAAGGTAAGGTATTGGTCATGCAGCCAGGACATATAATTGGTCTACTGGGCACTAATCGTCAAAATGCCAAAGAAGTTGATCTCTCTCACCCACAGTATGACAGTATTATTCAAGCTGCACTTCAGGCTTTATCAGTTAAAAGTTAGAAGTTCTTAATTAACTTATTTACTTGTGACTATGATCCAGTGAGTGCTGATTTATGAATTATGAGCTATGAGTTGAGAATTAAATTTTATTCCTTACTCCTAACTCCTCATTCTGAATCAGCACTCAGCCCACTTATAAGTTGCCGTTGCGAAATGCCAGTACAAAGATTACTGCTGGGCCAGCAATGACGATTAGCGCTATAGACAATAATTGGAAGATAACTTCCCAATTGATACTGGTAAAAGCGTTAACCAAGTCAGATACAGCGTCAAACATTTTCCTTTTCTCCTCTCAATTGTCTTAAAAAATTCAATAACTTAATTACAAAACCCAAAATCGATCATATCTGGCTATGGACTGCTAGATTTAATTTACTTAACAAAATTATAAGAAAAGACACAAAAACGTAAAATAAGGGAATTGGGCATTAATTCTTCTTCCCAATTCCCCCAGGGCTATTTCATTCTCATTTAGCCCGCCTCAGAATAAATTCTGAGTCTAATAGCGAAAGTCGTCTAAAGACGACTGAGAAAAGATTATAGTCCGTTTTAACGGACTTTAGCTATTAGCCCCGAACTTTAGTTCTGGGCGGTTTATGTCTATAACGAAATAGCCCTGCCAATTCCCCATTCCCCATTCCCTAATCCAAAATGTCAACTTGGCAATGTGTAAAGCAATGTGGAGCCTGTTGTAATCTTGATCCCGCAGAGCGTCCAGATTTAGATGAGTATCTCTCTCCACCAGAACTAGAACTCTACCTCAGCATGATAGGCGAAGGGGGATGGTGCGTTAATTTCGACCATACCACGCGAGAATGCCGTATCTATTCAGATCGTCCTCGTTTTTGCCGTGTGGAATCAGAAGTGTTTCAAGATATGTATGGGATTGAACCCGAAGAAGTCAACGATTTTGCTATTGACTGCTGTCGTCAGCAAATAGAAGGAGTATACGGCGATCGCAGTCTGGAAATACTACGCTTTGATCAAGCTGTTGGGCTGTGAGGAAGATACAAGTTTTTTGTATCTACTTATGTAGTTGCAATTTATTACAACAATCTGAGAATATGATAGAAATATGAAAACACTCTAGCAACTAAAACTACTGCCTGTGAAACTTGACTCTGCACCTTTGGAGATTTCTGGCATAGCTCAGACTGAGATCGAGCTAAAACTGAAAGACAGCAATGATTTTAACTTAACTCCTGCGATCGCCCAGCCAGTTCAGCCTGTAGTTGCCGATAGTCCTCAAAAGCAGCAATCAGTGCTAGTAGTTTTTGGTACAACTTTTGTAACCATTTTTCTAGCAGAAATTGGCGATAAAACTCAGTTATCCACCCTATTAATGAGTGCAGAATCTCATTCGCCGTGGGTAGTATTTATCGGGTCGGCGGCGGCGCTGATAACCACCAGCTTATTAGGTGTGCTTTTAGGTAGTTGGATAGCCAGCCGACTCAGCCCAAAAACTGTAGAAAAATCAGCCGGTGTGATGTTGTTGGTAATTTCCCTAATGTTGTTTTGGGATGTATTTACTAGTCATTAGTCATTTGTCATTAGAAAAACTCCCCCATTCCCCCTTAATAATATGGATTGGCATCTTTTAGGACTGAGCTTTATTACAGTTTTTTTATCAGAATTAGGTGACAAAAGTCAGCTAGCAGCGATCGCACTTTCAGGGCGTTCTCATTCTGTGCGTGCAGTATTCTTTGGTACAGCAGGTGCATTGCTGTTAACAAGCCTGTTGGGGGCATTAGCAGGGGGAGCGGTAGCCGAATTATTACCTACACGCTTGTTAAAAGCGATCGCTGCCGTAGGGTTTGCCATCCTCGCCGCACGCTTGTTATTATTTAACAATGAACCATCGACAGATTCTGAACCAACACCATAAAAAGGAATCAAAAAAGAGAATTTAGAATACTCCACCTATGAACGGATGGAGTTATAACACCGTCAGACTCTGATTCATAGTGAATTCTGGCTCCTGAGTTCTGAATTTTTCTTCACAAAAGCTCCCAACCAGTTCCTTTATAGCCGTACTGAAAAATTTCTGGATGTAAAATTTCTGCCAAAATTTCTAGAGAATCTACCAGTCGCGGCCCTGGACGATTAAAATAAGAATTGCCATCAGTGATGTAGACCCTACCAGCTTGGGTAGCGTGCAGTTTTTCCCACTCTGGACGTTGAGTTAACAAACTAGCTTCTTGGCGAGTGCGATTTAAATCAAAACCACAAGGCATAAAAACAATTACATCTGGATTAGTTGTTAATAGTGTTTCCCACGGCAAGATAGAAGAAGGCTGACCTTTAACACAAAATAGAGAATGTCCTCCTGCTAAGTTAACTAATTCGGGAATCCAATTAGCAGCGACCATTAAAGGATCAGTCCACTCGATACAGGCGACAGTGGGAAGTTCATTTAAAGAAAGTCCTTGAATTCTTTGCTGACATATTTTGACACGAGCTTCTAAATTTTCTAAGACTTTTACCGAGTCTACCTCAAAGACGTTGCCAACTCGTTCAATATCAGCCCAAACATCTTGGAGAAGATTGGGTTGTAAAGAAATAATCTGCGGTTTACTGTTAATGAGTGTAGCAACTGCCTTTTCAACATCATGTAAGCTGACGGCACAAACATCGCATTGGTCTTGAGTGAGAATGTGGGTAGGCTGCAACTGCTCTAAAACATCTGTTTTGATTTCATAAATACTGAGAGCAGATTGCAATAAATTGTTCACCTCATCGTTAATTTGGCTGCTGGAGGCATTGGAGTCTAAGCGTGCTTGCGTACAAATGGGGCGATTGAGGATTTCTGGAGGGTAATCGCATTCGTGCGATCGCCCCACAATAGCATTAACCAACCCTAGTACCGCCAAAATCTCTGTTCCACCGGGAATCAGGGAAACTATTCTCACATCACTATCCGTCATAGATCCACCTCCATAAAAGCTGCCTTCAGCTTAATTCTGGCAAAATTTGAGTCATTAGGTATCTTTCTCTAGGGGAATCAACGGCATTTTGGTAGTCATACAAATTATCTGTTTCTCTGTGAGGTTGCTCCAGAACTTGGGGCTTAAGCTCCAAGTCTGATTTTGTGCAGTTTTAATAGTATAATTACTTATTAACGAGGTTATTTGAAATAGTAATTACCCGCTAGCAAAAATCACTATTATGAAGTAATCAGAAGTGATTATGGCAGTCCTATTTGATTTGTGAGAATTGAAAGTCACAGAACCCCGACTTCTTTGAAAAGTAGGGGTTCTTGTCTCTCAGAAATGATTTAGCATTGCTATAGGAAAATCCAGTTTGGCACCATTATTCAGAATTAGAAGATTTGGTTGTAAAAAATAAACTTTCCGGGTATGAAAAACACTACGAGGTAATTGTAGTTATAAAAGAAGCTTCTACTTTTCCGTAGAACTGTAAGGCAACATTATTTCTTCTTGAGGTCAAGTAATGCAGGTGGTGTCAGCTAGAGATATTACAGAGCAAAAGCAGGCCCAAGAGGCTTTACAAATTAGAGAAAATAGTCGGCGAAAACAAAGCCAGACGCTAGTAAAACTGGCGAGAAGCAAGACATTTCAACAAGGTAATCTCAATGCAGTATTAAAAGAGATCACAGAAACTGCTGCTCAGACGCTCTTAGTGAAACGAGTTGGGGTGTGGTTATATAATGAAGAACGTTCAAAAATTGAATGTATCGAGTTATATGATGCAACCACTAAGGAGCATAGCTTTGGTAACTCGCTTTCACAAAAAAATTATCCAGCTTATTTCCAGGCTTTAGAAGAAGAACGCACTATTGCCGCAGATGATGCCAGAAATGATATAAGAACGCAAGAATTATCCGAGTCTTATCTTTCTGTTTTGGGCATCAAATCCCTTCTAGATGCACCGATTTGGCTAGAGGGTCGTTTGGTAGGCGTAGTGTGCCACGAACACATAGACGAAGGTCGCCAATGGACTTTGGAAGAAGAGACTTTTGCTGGCTCAATTGCAGATTTTGTTGCCCTGGCTATAGAAGCAAGCGAGCGAAATATCGTACAGGAAGCACTGCGACAAAGTGAGGCACAATTTCGGGCGATTTTTGAACGTTCTTCTATCGGCATCGGACTTATAGATATGAAAGCGCAGATAGTCGATACCAATCCGGTACTGTGCGAGATTTTAGGATACAGCCGAGAAGAACTATATGGCAAGCGCTTTACAGATTACATTTCTACACAAAAGGGAGATTTAAAACTTTACAAACAACTAATGTCAGGAATTTGCACAGACTTAAAGAAAACTTCGAGTGGCGGCTTCCAACCCTCCGAACATCAGGAACAGTTTGTCGAAAGACATCGCATTGAGATGGAAAGACGCTGCTTGCATCAAAATGGTAACTTAGTTTGGACTCA
>CAZZZY010000073.1:0-13717 GCA_964658545.1 uncultured Acetobacteraceae bacterium
CTTAAGACAAGATTCTACCGGAGATTAAAAATTTAATGGAAGATTTGGCGATATTTTTGTCTAAGTCTTTGATGAGTTGGCTGGTTATTCAGGTGTGTTTTACGCTTGTCTTTATATGGTATCTGCGCTCATCTAAAAAAAACTTATTACCAGATGACCAATTACCCAAAACAGCAGTGATTCTTTGCCTCCGCGGAGCCGATCCGTTTTTGCCTAGATGTTTGCGATCGCTCCTGAACCAAAACTATCCACAGTATGATTTAAAATTGATTGTTGATAGTCACGAAGACCCCGCTTGGAAAATTGCCAGTGAAAGCATCACAGAGCAAGAAGCGACCAACGTTCAAATTAGCGCTTTAAAAATAGTACGCAACAATTGTAGTCTCAAATGCAGTTCCTTAGTCCAAGCTGTCCGTGAGTTGGATGATTCCTACAAGGTGGTTGCCCTAGTAGATGCTGATACCATAGTCCATCTGAATTGGCTGCGAGAATTAGTCAGTCCTTTAGGTAATCCTAAAGTAGGGGCAACAACAGGTAATCGTTGGTACGTACCTACAGGTAAGTACTGGGGATCTTTAGTGCGGTACATCGGCAATGTATCCACAGTGGTACAAATGTTTATCTTCCAGATTCCTTGGGGTGGAAGTTTAGCTGTAAAAACAGAAGTGCTTCGCCAAACAGAACTGCTAGATAAGTGGGGACAAGCTTTAGGCGAAGATTTTATGATGCACGACATCCTCAAAAAACATGGGTTTCAGGTAAAGTTTGTGCCTTCGCTACTAATAGTAAATCGTGAAGAGACTGATTTATTCAACTTAATAGACTATCTCAAGCGCCTGATACTTTTTTCTCGACTGTATCACCCGCGTTGGTTAGCTTTAGTGAGTGAATCTGTTTCTAGCATTTTGTTTCCTACTGCACTCATTATCTTAGTTTTAGAGTCCTTCTTACAGGCAAAATGGGAAACTGCGGTTCTCTTGTTAGGCTGTTATAGTGTCTATACTGTAGGATTACTCTTGATCATGCTCGTGTTGGAATTAGAGATACAGCGAGTGGTTCGCTCTAATGACCAGGCGATGCCTATGGGCAAGCCGTTGCACGTCTACGCAAAATTATCAGCTGGTACAATCATTAAAATGTTGATTGGGATTCCGCTAACACAGTGGGTTTATGGGTTAGCGATGCTATCAACTATTTGGATCTCAACAGTTACCTGGCGCGGTGTCTCCTATAGAGTTAAAGGGCCTTGGAATGTTCGGCTAGTAGAATATCGCCCTTATCAATGGTTAGATCAGCCTATTAATAACAAGGTTTCTCTTTGAACTAAATTACTAAATATGAACTAGGCTTAAATAATTCAGGTATTGCATATTTGCGGGATGATTTTGCTGCTTTTGTAGGATGGGCATCTTGCCATTGGTGTCAACTTAACGCGAAACCCACAGCCCGACTAGGAATGAATTCCCAGTCTCATAGCAAAAGTAATCTAAAGATTACTAAGTACCTGGACAGAATGAATTACATATTAGTTATTTACCAATCCTTTGCCAATCAAGGATTTCAGACCAGATTTTTGTGTAATTAATTTTGTCTGATTACTTAAAAATTCTCACAAATCCCTAGTCTACTTCAGTAGACTTTAGCTAAAAGCCAGAGAATTCATTCCAAGGCGGGTATGAAAGCCAGCAAATAAGCCATCTGTGGCAAAAGGAGACACCAATGGCAACATGAGCGTCCCTTGTATGTCTGGGCGGGCATCCTGCCCACCCCACAAGAATCATCCCTTGATTCAGCAATACCACAATTCGTAATTCGTAATTATGTTACTTCGGCTGCGCTCAATAACCATGTGTGACGGGCATTTAAACCCCGAAATAAAACAAGCGTCATTACTTTCTTGTTAATTACGAATTATGATGAAAGTTCTTACACTAAACATTCCTTAGTCTTCAAATTGTATTATCTTATATTTAGTAGAACTATATTAGCTATAACCCTTGTCAGAATACACGCTTATTTTGTTGATTATCAAAATGTATTTGCATTAACTTCAAGGGTTTAGAAAAATATATTAAGGGGAATTTTGACTGAATATTTGGGATGTTTTGATAGTTTAAATCCAGGTTTATAAACATCCTCTTCGTAATCGACAATTTCGGCTATTTGAAAATGCGTAAATCCTTAGTCTAACTTTATTGGCGGGAATCCCTGAGCGAGATAATCAGGATGTTCATAAAACATAAGCTGCGTAAATCCTAAATTCAAAACCAGCACTTTTGTGAAATATTCCCCTTTTTTATGACTAAGCAAAAACTTCGCATTGCTTTATTTACAGGATTGTACGCTCCTTTTTTAACTGGTGTTTCTGTCGCAGTTCACCAACGAGTTCGTTGGCTGTTAGAGCAGGGACATGAGGTTTTTCTTGTTCATCCGCAAATTAGCGATCGCTATCCCAAAAATGTTGGCGATCGCCCCATGTCAGGTTTGAATGAAATTCAGTCTTTCCCCAATTTCTCCTCTTACGCATTTCCCACAGAACCACTGGTATTTTATAAGTCTCTTCCTCAACCATTAAACTATCGGCATTGGAGTGATACCAAGTTGTTGGAGAAATTTCAGCCTGACATTATCTTGGTTGAAGAAGCCGCGCAAATGAGAGGTTTATACTCATTTTTCTTGCAAGGTTATGGTCGTCCGATTGGTGTCGAATACGCAAAACGAACAGGCACTCCAATAATATCGCTCTTTCATACTGATATCGTTGCGTATATCAAATATTATTTTGGAGATAAATTCTTTAGCTTGGTTCGTCCGATTATTCCCATTTTAGTTAAGCAATTTAGTGAGTCTTATGACTTCAATTACTTTTCTTCTAAAGAACAACTCACTAAATACGAAGAACTAAAATGCCAACGTGCCGAATACGTCCCTTATCAAGGCATTGATTGCGAAAAATTCCACCCGCGAAACATTTGTTACAATCCCATTCCTAACGACAACCGACCAACTCTTTTGTTTGTCGGACGCATCACCCCCGAAAAGAATGTCAACCAATTGCTTGATATCTTTCCAGTCATCGCTGCCAAAATTCCTGATGTTCATCTGGTGATTGTTGGTAGTGGCCCTCTAGATGAAGAAATCCGTCAGCGATCTGAAAAATTTGGATCGGGTATTACTATATGGGGTGAGTCCCACGGTACAGAACTTTTAGGCTGGTTTGCTAGAGCAGATGTTTTTGTGAATCCCTCCGTTACTGAGAACTTCTGCACTACAAATAACGAAGCGCTAGCATCTGGAACCCCTCTAGTTGCCGTTGTTGCACCCTCAACTTCAGAACAGGTATTCCCTGGTCGGAACGGCTTTCTTGCCCAACCTAACAATCCTACAGACTTCGCTCAAAAGGTAATTGCGATTCTGGAAAATCCTGATTTGAAAGCAGATATGACCCGGCACGCTCGCCCCTCTATACTCGAATTTGATTGGTCGGCATGTATGCAAAAACTTGAAGACAAACTTTACCAAATCGTTGAAGGAGCGCAGAAGGTGAAGGTAGGTACTAGGATGAGACGATAACGATAAAGACCTCTCCCTGGTTTTACTACGTAAAACCGTCCCTCTCCGAGTCGGAGAGGGATAGATTATAATTCGTAATTACGAATTGGTTGAGGAACTTAGGTTAAGGATGACCAAGGCTGTTAGTGTAATGGTGCGTAGGCATAGCCGGTCGTAGACATCGCATTAAAATTAAACCAGGGTTCAATAGCTGGGATAACAATGGAAATTTTTCAACTGACGACAACTATTGATGCATGGGGGCACATTGCAGTGATGGCGCTTCAGGCAACTGCGAACCTAGTAAGGGCGGATCGGGAATTTGCAAGAGTATCAACTTTAGCAGTTATTGGTTGGTAGCGATTGGTCTTTTATCTTCTTTAGCACCCCGCCACCCGTGCAAAATAGGCATTGTAAACAATCCCCACGCCAAACCTGTAATCAACCCAAAGGGCGTAACCACATAATTATTAAAACTCCACAAACCAAAAATCTGTGCTGCTAATTCTAAAGGATAAGCCATCATCAACACACTGGCTAAAGCCACACCACTCACTCCATACTGACTTAACCAGTAAAATCCCTTACCACCAGTTACCCCATATAACAGACGACTAATCAACAAACCCGTGACAGTGCCATAGCAGCGCATACACACAGCCATAATAAACGGTGGTGCTAAATCTAACCCCATATTTGGTTGCGGACATACATGATTACCCATAAAATAAATGATGTCCGCAATCCTAGAAAGTAAAGACACCCCAGACACAGCCAAAAAGGGAGCAATAGGCGGGCCAAAAACCATGCCCGCCAACATAAAATCAGCTATAAAACTGACCCAATTAACCTGCAACTCTTCATTAAAAGCTACTCTTATCATCTCCCTCTCTCTGCGTCGCGCCAGTTGCTACAAGTCGGGGAACCCGCAAGGGCGCACTGGCTTCTCTGTGCCTCTGCGGTTCGTTCTCCTAACCTACCTTATTCACATAAGGACTTGTCAACTTATCCAACTGCTGAATTAACAAACTAAGGAACAAACCCACATCCGTCACCACACCCACCGATTCCACAGAACCGCGATCGCTTAACTTCGTCACCACAGCTGGATTAATATCCACACACACCATCTTCACCCCCGCCGGAGTCATATTTCCCACCCCAATAGAGTGCAGCATCGATGACAGCATCAAAATCATCTCCGCCCCTTCTAAGTGTTTAGCATATTCTTCCTGTGCCTGAATCAAATCCATTTGGGTATCAGGCAAAGGCCCGTCATCCCGAATCGATCCCGCAAGTACAAAAGGCACATGATTGTGAACGCACTCATACATCACGCCACTCTTAATTGCTCCCGCCTCCACAGCTTTGGCAATGCTGCCGTATCGACGGATACTATTAATTACCTTCAGATGATGGCGGTGTCCACCACGGACGGCGACACCCCGCTTCATGTCTACACCCAAGGAAGTGCCCATGATATTTTGCTCGATGTCGTGAACTGCGATCGCATTTCCACCAAGCAGCGCTTGCACGTATCCTTCCCGAACCAGTTGCGCCAGGTGTTCGCCACCACCAGTGTGAATCACCACGGGGCCAGCCGTGACAACTACCTTACCGCCAGCATCGCGGATTTTCCGTAATTCCCAAGCCACTTGCTCAACCACCAATTCCACACGCCGTTCGCTGGAAACGCCCGCCGACATAAAGCTGAATTCTTGGGTACTGCGTTGTTCGCGCGATTCAGTTTTGCGGATGGTACGGATACCTAACACGTCCACAATTACCTGTTCGCCAACTTCTAAATCGCGTAATATTTTACACCGAGCAACTAAACCAGAGGGAGTTTGAGTAATTGCGATCGCGCCATCCATGCGCTGATTTTCTACCTTCACCCACTCACCATTAATTCGGACTTCAGTGGGATAAATTGTACTGACGTAGAAATCATCAGGCGCTACACCATTTTGGATTACAGGCTCCAAGATTGCGTCTCGCTCATCATGGGGTAAATCTACTGCACCCAAATCAATCAATAAGGAGATGATTTCTTCCATCACCTCATGGGATGGTGCTGATACCCTCACCTCGGCGGCGGAGGTACTTTGCCGTTGTTCTCCCAAGTTGAAATTCAAAACTTGGAAACTTCCCCCGGCATCTATAATCAAATCCAAGGCGCGGTTAATCAAGCCTGCATCCAACAAGTGTCCTTCCATGCGAATGACGCGGCTTTCTACCGAGACATTGGCATGAATTTCATCCCTAACTGGTTCTGTTACCCGCAAAGTTAAGCATTTAGCCGCACCACCAGCTTTGAGAAATTCAGTTAGAGGTGTTTCCAGCACTTGGAAACCTACACCTGCAAGGCGGGTTTTTAAAGCATCACTTGTCTTGTTCATGATTACAATGCTGTCTACATTCACCGCATTACAAGCGAAGTTGACGGCATCGGCTTCAGCAATGGCGATTCGCTTTTCGGCTGCGACTCGCATTTCAATTAAGCGATTGGAGTAAGAATCAAAAGCGCCTGGATAATACAGTAAATAACCATTTGCTAAGGGACAAAAACAGGTATCCAGGTGATAAAAACGCTCATCTATCAGTCGCAGAGACAAAACCTCAATATCCAGCCATTTAGCTAGATAAGGGTGAGAATCTAATTCTGAGCGGAAACCATATCCCGCCCATAACCAGCGTCCTTCCCGATCCAGCAGTGCGTCTCCTGCTCCCTCAAAGGGTAAATCTTTGGGAAGTTCATTGACTGTATAGCCATTTGCTTCAAACCATTGTTTGAAGAAAGGCTCCTCTCCCTGACGTTCTTTATGTAAAAAGCGACTAAGGACGACATTATCCCCCAGTACTAAGCCAGCGTTGGCGGTAAAAACCAAATCAGGCCAACCTTTTTCAGGTGGTACTAAGTCTACAATGGCGTGTTGTTTGAGGATCTGGTGTAATCCCTGCCACTGTTCCACGGCGCGATCGCGCGATGATTTGTGAATATTCCCTTCCATCCAGGGATTAATCACATAGTCTACATCGTAGTGGTCAGGAGGACACATCAAAAAGCGAATACGGGAAGTCATAAAAATATTACAAGCGTTTTATATGCTACAAGCCTAATTCTGGATACAGACTCTAGATTTACTGAGATTTAGTAAAATCTGCGAATACAGCTTCTGATAGTTGAAGGCTTTACAAAGGCTTCGTTATTAATTCTATTACTGGAAGATAGGAATAAGTAGAGAAGGTGGCAAAATTACATCCATCTATCTTTCATCCCTAATTGTTTCAGTGGTGCTGAGTGATGGTGATCTAAGGGAAACATAGATAAAAAATACCTTTAATGCCTCCGTAAATACCGCATTTTTTTTGTAAAGGGCAGTATTCCTGTTTATCGAACTGCCTATTTTGTTAAACAAACGTTAAATTACTAATGGTTAAAATATCATCTAATTTGCGTATTTACAATATATACATTTTATCAAATCTTTTTGTTTTTAGCGTAATTATTTTACATTGAGATTAAAGGATAACAAGGCATCTAGCAGTTGGGAAGATGGAAGGTGCAACCTAAAAAAGGTTAAAAATTAATATCAATTAGCCTTATAGGTGGCACAATTATAGCCAAAATATACTTTAATTAAACAAATAATTTAAGTATATACTTGTACCTCTGCGGTTTATGTCATCATCCCTTGAGCGCCCACTAGAATTTGAAATCAGACTGCCATCTTCCCATCCTCAGTTATTAGAAGGACTAGATATATGGCTGCGCTTAGGCTTGATATCCGACACCCAAGTTAGGCAGCTATGCCGAGAGTTTCTAGTATGTACGGTGGTGTTGCAACCCCAGCCTGAAGCTGAAACAAAGGTAGCTTTTGTAACCTCCGACCCTGTGGAGGAGTTACCCGAAGCAGCTTTACAATCTAGTAGCTATAGACAACCAAAACCAGCTAAACCCAACTTTATTAGCACAATGTTGCAGTCCTTGGGGGCTGAACTGAGTGTCCGTTGGCTGCTTTTTCTAGGGGTATTCTTGGTAGTGGTATCCTCTGGGGTACTAGCTGCGAGTCAGTGGGAAAAGTTTCCTGCTTCTGGACAGTATGGAGTTTTATTTGCTTATACTTTGAGTTTTTGGGGGTTAAGCTTTTGGGCAACTAGGCAAAATAACTTGAGATTGACGGCTCAAACCTTGCTGATTGCCACCCTTTTGTTAGTTCCAGTGAACTTTTGGGCAATGGATAGCTTTCATCTGTGGCAAAATCCTCTGGATTGGATTGTAGTTGCGATCGCCTGCCCAATCCTGACTGCCATCACGATTTTACTCTCCAGAAATCGGACTATTTTTCCTAATTTACATACTGGCAAATTACCTATAGCAAATATTCTGGGGCTGAGTTATCTGCATTGGGGTTGGCAATTAAGAGGATTTCCCTTAATTGCCGTTTATGTGGCCATGATTGGCACAACCATCATTACCGTTTATCACAATCTTTACCAACAGCCTAATGAAGATGGAAGCGATGTCTACGACGGGCTACGCCTACGCCAAAGGTTAAGTATTAGCTTATCTGCTGCTGTCATTATTTATGCTCTGATAGTGCTGCTAGTGCGGGCGATTTTTGTTGCTAAGGTAGATGTCACGCAGTTAGGATTAGCGATCGGTATTTGCGGCGCTCTAGTAACTTGGTTAGCACAGGAGAGGAGAGGGAGGAGAGGGAGCAGGGGGCATACTTTAACTGCGCTCAGTAACCAGGGAGCAGGGGGAGCAGAGGATGTAACTGTAATATTCTCCCCATCTCCCCAATTCCCCTCATCCCTCTTCCTCTGGGAAAAACTCGGTGGTATTCTACTTTTCGTGGGTTGGCTGGTTTCGGTAGTAAATTATCCCTGGCAAGCAATAGCTGTTAGTGGTTTGGGTTTGTGGTTTCTGGGAAGTCGCTTACGGCAATATAGTTTAAAGGTAGACTTCGCTGCGGTTTTTGTCATCGGCTTACAGACGATTTGGCTAGGTTGGCGATTAATACCTGATAACTTACAGAAATTGGCGATCGCAACTGGTACTCAACTTACCAATTCTCAAAATGAACCTTGGGCATTGCTGGGTGTAGCTGTATTTCCCTACATAATCTTGATGGTGGTGCTTACAGATAGCCTGCATCGCAGCCACAAGCGAGAATTAGCTAAATTTGGCGAACTGCTCACCCTCTTACTGGGAACTTTTTTAACAACGATCGCGATAGTAAATCCCACATTGCGATCGCTAAATCTGCTATTTTCTACCATCACTCTGGCATTCGTCACTCAACGCCGCTCTCCCTCATCCCTTCCCCTGGTATATCTAACTCACATCATGGGGGAACTGACATTTTGCTCTACCATTAATTGGCTAGCACCAACCCTGAGTCAACAAGTCTGGGCAAGTATTTTATTAGCTCTGATGGTTGCCGAATGGCGATTTAGCACAGAAGAAGGACTATGGCAAAGTAGTGCATGGGATGTCGGTTTAGGACTAGCCGCAGCTAGTTTTTTCCTATTGTGGATGAATGCAGAATCATCTTGGTCTGGTGTAGTTGATAGCCAAGCGCATTGGGGAGCCTTATGGTTAGTTACGCCTATAGCTCTCACGGGTGTTGCCAATTGCACAATAATCGAACGGCGGACTACTACCCGTTACTTGAGTGTCTTGGCTGTGGGAGTTGCCCAGCTACTTACTTTACAGTTACCAGGAACCAGATTAATTGGTTTGGCAGTAGGTGCGGGGCTGATGTTCGCCAATACGCGCTATTTGCGAAACCAGCTATCTGCGGTAATTACAGAAGGATTTGCTCTAAGTTTCATAGTGGCGCTGCTATGGGCGGGTGTACCTGGTTTACCTCACCTTGCGCCAGCAGGTTGGTTTGTCGTAGGTGCGATCGCAACCCTATTTCTATGGTTAGCACGGACAGTTTTGAGCCGACGCGGTAACGAATTAGCGCTTATATATGCAGCCGCTAGTGATAAATGGGCGATCGCATTGTGTGGTTTTGAATTGTTCAGTTTGACGCTACACTCAATCCTGATTTACTCAGGGTTTACTACTTCAGGATTTTTGTACTTAACTGCCACCACAATCACCTTGACAGCTATTGTTTATCGCAGTTGGCGACAACCGACAAATTGGGCATTTTATGGCATCGGTTGGTCTTTAGAATTGCTGACTGTCCAGGTGTTGGGATTTGGGGAACACTCAACTGTTAAAATTGCGATCGCGCAGCGTGGCTTGCCAATCGCAAATATTGCCTTGGGTTTAATTGCTCAACTTGTCGGAGAATGGTGGCGACGACGATACCAATTAGAAAGGCTTCCTAGTAGTCTTCACATTTTGCCCTTGGTTTATGGTGCATTTAGCGTATTACTGCGTTTGCACACCTTCACCGAGTGGACTGGTTTATATTCCTTGGGTGTAGCTTTAATTATCATTGGCGTGGGGCGACGACGCGAGAACTTTAAACCCCTGCTGTACTTAGGCATTATTGGTGTATCCATTTCTGCTTATGAACTTTTGTTCTATCAAATGTCACAAGCTTCAGGAGGAGCATTAGGTGATGGATTGATTGCCATGTCTGCCCTTGGTGCCAGCATCATGTATACTTACCGCATCTTGTCGCCAAGGCTAATCAGCTACTTACGCCTAACTCCCCAAGAACTGAAAGGAATTGCCCATATTCATTGGGCTTGGAGTAGCTGTTTATTAATGGCTGCCATTCCTCTCCCCATTGAAGTTAACCGTTTGCTGGGATTAGCAACAGGAGTATTTTTGATTCGTTATGCCATCTTTCAGGGACGAAATTCGCGCACTTCCCCCAGCATCTTGGGAGGAATCACAATAGCCGAGATGTGGGTTTACCTTGGCTTATTAGAGGTAGCTGGCATGAGGATTTATTGGCACGAGACAGCAGTAGGAAAATTTTGGGCTGGGCCGTTACTTCCTTGGAACGGTGCGATCGCTTGTGTGGTAGCCTATTTTTTATACATTCTACCTTGGGAAAGTTGGGGCTGGTCTAAAAGACCTTGGCAGCAAGCCGCCTACATCATACCACTGATAATTTTATGGGAAACCAGACTGCAAACTTACCCAATTACCTTAGTACTCGCAGCTGGATTTTACATCTTCCTGGCAAAAGTGGGTGAAAACATCCGTTTTACCTATATTAGTGTGGCGTTGATTGATTGG
This sequence comes from uncultured Acetobacteraceae bacterium, assembly GCA_964658545.1. Lineage (GTDB taxonomy): Bacteria > Cyanobacteriota > Cyanobacteriia > Cyanobacteriales > Nostocaceae > Nostoc. The sequence goes on from CAZZZY010000073.1 coordinate 10,769, forward strand.
GCATTTTACCGGTGGTTTAATTCTTTACGCCTGACTGATGTTTTATGGCATATAACGCCAATTGGGTTATCACTACTTTATATTGCTCAAGTAGATACCCAACTCAGGCTACCAGAGTACAAAACAACTCGCCATCTTCTGAGAGTGCTAGGTAGTGGTTTAATTTGTGGATGGGCAATTTTATTTCACCAAAATACAGCCTGGATACCGGGAATTTTCAGCCTCATCGCCATTTTTGGCGGATTAGCTTTGCGAGTGCGGGCTTTTCTCTACATTGGTACAGCCACTTTTATCATCACTACAATCTATCAATCGGTAATTTTCAGCTTGCAGTATTCCTTTTTAAAATGGGTTGTTGGCTTGTTAGTCGGCATTTTACTGATTTACATCGCCGCCAACTTTGAAACCCGTCGCGCTCAAATAACTTCCTTAATTCGTAGCGCCATTGATGAATTTCAATCATGGGAATAGGGGCAGAGAGTTTTTAATTGTTTTACATTCGTCCTTGATTTTGGATGATTTTCTATGATAATCTGCGTTTATCTTTTAATTCTACTGTTTGCCGATTAAATTACCGTACTTAATTTTGATTGTGTTTATCACTTTGCAGTCAGCTGCACCCAACGCGAGAAGTAAGCAAAAGAGTAAGAAATAGATAAAAAGGAGTCTCAATATCTATGGTAAGACGTAAACTTGGACGTTCAGAGCTAGAAGTATCACCACTATCTTTTGGTGGTAACGTATTTGGGTGGACGATTAACGAAGATACTTCATTTAAGATATTAGACCACTTTATTGCGGCTGGAGGTAATTTTATTGACACTGCTGATGTTTATTCCAAGTGGGTTCCTGGGAATCATGGTGGAGAGTCTGAGACAATTTTAGGGAAATGGCTTAAACAGCGTGGAAACCGTGACCAAGTAGTGATTGCAACTAAAGTTGGTAATGATTTAGGTATTAAAGGCAAAGGGCTTTCTCGTAAATATATTCAACAAGCTGTTGAAGATTCATTGCAAAGGTTACAAACCGATTATATTGATCTGTATCAATCACATATTGATGATGAAAGCACCCCCATTGAAGAAACCCTTGAAACCTATGGGGAATTAATTCGTCAGGGAAAAGTGCGAGTAATTGGCGCTTCAAATTATAGTGCATCCCGTTTAGCACAGGCATTGCAAATCAGCGAGCAGCATGGATATCCTCGCTACGAGAGCCTTCAGCCCCGTTATAACTTGTATGACAGAGGCGACTATGAACAGGATTTACAACTTCTCAGCCAAGAACAAGAAATTGGTGTAATTAGCTATTCCTCTCTTGCCAGTGGCTTTCTCTCTGGTAAATATCGCTCAGAACAAGATTTGTCTATTAGTGCCCGTGGTAATTCTGTCAAGAGATATTTAAATGCTCGTGGTTTCCGAATTCTCAAGGCGGTTGATGAAGTAGCAAAGACTTATAATTCTACTCCAACCCAAGTTGCTCTGGCATGGCTGATTGCGCGTCCCACTATTACCGCCCCCATTGTCAGTGCAACTAATATTGAGCAACTTAACGATATCATTAAATCTGTCGATCTCAAACTTGACCCAGATGCGATCGACCTTCTAAATCAAGCCAGTTCCTAGAACACGACTTACGCACTGAAAACCTAAGACCTAGTCCCCCTAAAAAAAGGGGGAACTCTAAAAGCTCATTTTTTAGGGAGATTGGGGAATCTCTTATGCGTAAGTCCTAAAGGAGAATAACCAATGCCCAATGCCCAAGACCAATGCCCTTTAATACAACGACTTAATCCACTGCCATTCTTGTGTCAAACCCTCTCTCAGGGTGACTTGCGGCTGATATCCTAGAATTTTCTGCGCTTTAGATACATCAGCAGCAGTGTGGCGGGCATCTCCCATCGCCTTTTCTATGTGGTTTCTTTTGATTGGTTTCCCAACGATTTCTTCAATCGTATCTAAGACTTCTGCTAAAACTACCCTGCTACCGCCACCGATATTAAAGATTTCTCCCACTGCTTCGGGTGCGGTAGCGGCAGCTAAATTGGCGGCGATGACATCACCAACAAACGTAAACTCCCGCGTTTGCTGTCCATCGCCGTAAATAGGAATCGCCTCATCTTCCAGAATGGATTTAAAGAATTTATGAAATGCCATATCTGGTCGCTGTTTGGGGCCATAGACTGTGAAATACCGCAATGATACAGATGGCACACCAAAGTTTTTGTGATACAGTCTGCACAAAGTTTCAGCCGCTAGCTTAGTAATACCGTAAGGAGAAACCGGTTGAGGGCAAATTCCTTCGTGGGTGGGTAATGTTTCTGCATCACCATATACACTTGATGAAGATGCAAACACTAATCTTTTCAGGTGTTTAGCATCTTTGGCTGCTTCTAGCAAAACTTGTGTAGCGTTAATATTTCGTTCTGTGTAACCTCGAAAAGCTTTACCCCAACTCGCTCTTACCCCTGCTTGTGCAGCTTGATGGTAAACGACATCAACATCTTTTAAGAGTTCCTGCCAATTTAAAAACTGAATATCTGCTTCGATTAATGTAAAGCCGGGTAAGCAATGTAAGTGTGCAACATTCTTACGCTTTAACATAGGATCGTAGTAATCATTGAATTCATCAATCCCGATCACTTCTTCCCCTTGTTGTAGCAAGATGTCTACGAGTTGAGAACCAACAAAGCCGGCTGCTCCAGTAACGATAATTTTAGCCATGTTGCCTATTTTTTACTATTTTCATGAATTTCTATATTCACAGGTTAGTACTTGTAATCAATAATCGTCATTACTTGAGCTTGATTTCTTAATCAATTATTGTACTGTTTTAAACACAAATACTACTTAAATAAGTATACTTAGAAGTTAATTTATGCTAGTATATTCATCTATAGGACTCATATTTTATTTGTGAAAATATACGTAGGGTGTGTTAGCGACAGCG
>CAZZZY010000074.1:0-13700 GCA_964658545.1 uncultured Acetobacteraceae bacterium
CAGTTTGGTCAACCGTTGCAGAGATTAGTACTATGAGTGAAAAGCCGCCCATTGGTCGCCCTATTGCTAATACTCAAATTTATATATTAGATAAGTATTTACAACCTTTACCAATTGGAATTATTGGCGAATTATACATAAGTGGTGAGGGATTGGCACAAGGCTATCTTAATCGCCCTGAATTAACTATTGAAAAGTTTATTCCCAATCCTTTTAGTGATAAAAAGGGAGCGCGACTTTACAAGACAGGTGATTTAGCTCGGTATCGAACGGACGGTAATATTGAATTTTTAGGACGCATCGATAATCAAGTAAAAATTCGTGGATTCCGCATTGAGTTGTCAGAAATTGAAACAGTCCTGAGTCAGCATCAGAGTGTGCAAAAAGCAGTAGTAATTGTTAAAGAAAACGTATCTGGTGATAAGTACTTGGTGGCTTATATTGTTCCCAATATAGAGACGCAACGGCAGTCGCTACAACGGGGAGCTACTGCGTTGGGCGGCTTTGCCGACTTGAAGCAAGTGGCGTGGGAACCCCCGCAACGCGCTGCCTCAATTTTTACGTCTCTACTACGTAAATTCTTAAAAGAAAAATTGCCAGAATACATGATCCCAAAAGCTTTTGTCATCCTGGATTCTCTGCCGCTAACAGTTAATGGCAAAGTAGATCGTTATGTGCTAACAGCACTCAACACTCCAACTAGCCACTCAATAGATAAAGCATTTATCGCTCCTCGGACTCCAACCGAGTCAACCTTAGCAAAAATTTGGGCTGAAGTGCTTAATATTGAGGGTGTGGGTATTTACGATAACTTCTTCGACTTGGGAGGAAATTCGCTGTTAACTGTACAGCTTATGAAGCAAATATACAAGCACTTTGAGCGCGAATTGCCGCTATCTAGCTTATTTTTAAATCCAACAATTGAAAGTTTAGCAACTGCTCTATCTTCAAAAGCAGATTCTCTCCCGTGGTCGCCCTTAGTTCCGATTCAACCTGCTGGTTCAAGCCCAGCTTTCTTCTGCGTGCATCCAATTTTTGGTGTTGTTTTCCCTTATTACGAATTAGCTCAGAATTTGGGAAAAAATCAACCATTTTATGGGCTACAACCCATTGGACTTGACGGAAAAAGTTCTCCATTAACTCGCATTGAGGATATGGCTACCCACTACATTGAAGCATTGCGTAGAGTTCAGCCTAAAGGCCCTTATTTTTTAGGAGGTTGGTCTTTTGGAGGTTGGGTTGCTTTTGAAATGGCTCAACAACTCCAAAAGTCTGGGGAAGAAGTGGCTCTACTCGCTTTGCTTGACACTTTAGCACCAATTCCAGGCAATATACCTTCTTTGGGTAGTGGTTTCAAGTTTATGCTGACGACAGTGGCGCGATATATATGGCCCTTTTTCCTCGATTATTTTTATCTAATCATCGCGATCGCTAAGAATCAAATTAACAGTTTAACTTCTCAGTTGACTAATTTTAATAAAATTGTACAGTTCCAAGCAAATCTGTTCTCTCACTTCATCCTAAAAGAGGATGCCACAGTCAACATTATACCTGAAGAATCCAAGTTAAGACTTTTAAGCGAGTTAGCAATTCGCCCAATGCTTCGTGTTTTTTATGCCAATAGCCAAGCAGTCCTTAACTACGTTCCGAAAGCCTACCCTAAACGAATTAATCTTTTCAGAACAAACGTTCAATCAAGCATTGCCAAGGAAGATCCGAGTCTGGGTTGGGATCAGCTAACTGTAGGACGAACAGAAATTCATCATATTCCTGGCAATCACCTAACTATGCTGAGAAAACCCCATATCCAAATTCTCGCCGCACAGCTAAGAGCTTGTATTGAGAAAGCACAGAATTTAAAATAAGGATCAATATGTCTTCTGAAGAAGTCTTCGTTTTTCCAGCATCTTTTGCTCAACAACGGCTATGGTTTCTCGACCAGTTGATCCCCGATAATGGTATCTACAATGTGCCGACGGTAATTCGTTTGACCGGTTCGCTGAAATTAGCCGCACTAGAACAGACTTTTAACGAAATCGTGCGTCGCCACGAAACCTTACGCACAACATTTATTGTGTCGGATGGGCAACCCCTACAGGCTATTGCACCCAGCTTAACAATACCTCTTTCTGTATTAGACCTCCAGCAATTGGCAGATCATGAACAAGAGGTTAAAGCAAAGTGCATTATTACCGCAGAGATAGAACATCCCTTCGATTTATCCTCCGGGCCATTGCTGCGAGTAATACTCCTCGTCCTTTCTGAGACAGAACATATTCTATTACTGAATATGCACCACATTATCTGCGACGATTGGTCTATGGGGGTACTGATTCGGGAACTGGGAACGCTGTACGCAGCTTTTGCACAAAACCAGCCTTCTCCTCTATTAGAAGTGCCTCTTCAGTACGCCGATTTTGCTCACTGGCAGCGCGAGTGGTTGCAAGGAGAAGTGCTTCAAACCCAGTTAGCTTACTGGCGGGAGCAACTAAACGGTATTTCCATACTGCATCTACCTACTGACAAACCAAGACCAGCTATACAAAGCTATCAAGGAGCAACACAATTTCTAGAGTTACCGCTCAAGCTAATTGATGCACTAGAAAAGCTGTCACAGCAAGAAGGTGTCACCTTATTTATGACATTGGTGGCAGCATTTCAAACATTACTTTACCGCTACACACACCAAGTAGATATTGCGCTAGGTTCACCAATTGCTAACCGTAACCGCAGCGAAATAGAAGGAATAATTGGTTTTTTCGTCAATAGTTTGGTGCTACGTAGTAACTTATCTGAAAATCCCACTTTTCGGGAACTACTAGGCAGAGTACGGGAGGTAACTTTAGGAGCATATAGCCACCAAGATTTGCCGTTTGAAAAGTTAGTTGAAGAACTACATCCAGAGCGAAACTTGAGCCACCATCCTTTATTTCAAGTGGTATTTGGTTTCCAGAATGCGCCAATGTCAGCGCTAGAACTGCCTGGATTAGTACCCAGCTTTATGAATATTGATTTGAAAAAAACACGTTTTGATTTGGAACTGCATCTGTGGAAGTGTTCTGAGGATTTTAGGAGCTTATGGGGCGGAAACTGGGAGTATTATGAAGGTCTTCGAGGTGTGATAGTTTACAACACAGATTTATTTGATCGAGCCACTATTAGCCGGATGATGGAACATTTTAAAAATCTGTTGTCAGCTATTGTTGCAAATCCAGAAAAACGAATTGCAAATTTACCGTTATTAAGTGAAGTGGAGTTACATCAGGTATTGGTGGAATGGAATAACACTCAGGCCGATTATCCTCAAGATAAGTGTATCCATCAATTGTTTGAAGAAAAGGTACAGCAGTATCCTGATTCTATAGCAGTCAACTTTGCTAACAAACAACTTACTTATCAAGAGTTGAATACTTGTAGCAATAAACTAGCGTACCACTTACAAAAAATAGGAGTAGGTTCAGAAGTTTTAGTTGGCATTTGTATTTCCCAGTCTATAGAAATGATAATCGGGTTATTGGGAATTCTTAAAGCAGGGGGAGCGTATGTTCCATTAGACCCCAGCTATCCCGAAGAACGCCTAAATTTTATGCTGGAAGATGCACAAGTTTCAGTATTACTGACACAAGAAAACTTACTCAAGCATTTTGAAGGTTTCTCAAATCAAATTATTTCTATAGATAAAGACTGGAAAATTATTACCCAAGAAAAGGAAGACAATCTTAAAAGCGATTTAAATAGTGATAATTTAGCCTATATTATTTACACCTCTGGTTCTACAGGAAAACCCAAGGGAGTGGCTGTACCTCACAAAGCTGTAAATCGGTTAGTGTGCAATACTAACTATATAAAATTGTCACCATCTGATAAAATCGCCCAAGCCTCAAACGTTTCTTTTGATGCAGCTACATTCGAGATTTGGGGAGCGCTACTTAACGGCGCTCAACTTGTAGGGATTAGTAAAGATGTAACCATTTCGCCTCATGAATTGGCATTACAACTACGAGAAAAAGGTATCAACATTCTATTTTTGACTACTGCCTTGTTTCAACAGATTGTTAGAGATGTTCCGCAAGCTTTTGCGACCTTGAAATATTTACTATTTGGTGGCGAAACCGTTGATAAGAGATGGATTAAAAAGATTCTCCAATCTGGTGCGCCAAAGCACTTAATTCATGTTTATGGCCCTACAGAAAATACAACATTTTCCTCTTATTACTGCGTAAAAGAGTTACCATCAGCCACATCTTTACCTATTGGTATGCCCATTACAAACACGCAGATTTATATATTAGATGCTTATTTACAGCCTGTGCCTATTGGTGTTACTGGTGAATTATATATGGGTGGGGAGGGGCTGGCACGAGAATATCTCAATCACACTGAATTAACTGCTAAACACTTTATTGCTCATCCTTTTAGTAATAAACCAAAAACACGTCTTTATAAAACGGGTGATTTAGCCCGCTATTTACCAGATGGGAATATTGAATTTTTAGGTCGCGTTGACAATCAAGTAAAAATTCGCGGCTTCCGCATTGAGTTGTCAGAGATTGAAGCGGTGTTGAGTCAACATCCAGCAGTGAGAGAAAATGTTGTCATTGCTGGTGAGGACGTACCTGATGATAAGTACTTGGTAGCTTATGTTGTTCTCAGCCAGGAACAGATAGCGATGCAAGAGGTGCAAGGCTTTGCATCCTTACTTCGTCAATTCCTCAAAGAAAAGTTACCAGAATACATGGTGCCAAACGCCTACGTGATACTGGAATCTCTACCTCTAACACATAATGGCAAAGTGGATCGGCGTGCTTTACCCATGCCTGATACAATTTCTTTCAATAATCAAGATTATGTGCCACCGCGATCGCAAGTTGAAGAATTACTTGCCCAAATCTGGGCTAAAGTCTTGGGAAAAGAGCAAGTAGGCGTTCACGACAATTTCTTTGAATTGGGCGGTCATTCTCTGCTAGCGACTCAGCTAACTTCCCGTATTCGTGACACCTTCCAAATAGATTTGCCTGTACGCAATTTGTTTGAAGCACCAACTGTTGAACAACTTGCTAGGTATATTGACACAATGTGTTGGACAGCAAAAGGTTTAGATAAAGGTGGAACTACGAGTCAAGAGCGAGAAGACGTAGAATTTTAAAGAGAAACACTTGAGTTTGAGCAGCCAGCGCAAAATGTGCTGATTGCTTCGGCAAACTGTTGGTTTTGTTCCATCAATGCCATGTGTCCACCTGGTTTTAGGGTGACTCTTTGAGAGTAAGGCAATTCTGCTTTCATGCGATCGCTCGCCACAGGTTTAGTTGCTATATCTGAATCACCACAAACAACCAACACAGGTACGTTAATAGTTGCAAGTGTGTCTGTTTCATCAAAGTTGAACATTGCCAGTGTGCCACGAGCCAGAACACCAGGCGAACCCAATGCTGATAATAAACCTGCAAAACTTAGTTGACCCCGTGTTTCAGTACCCGTAAATCCAGATAGTTCGACGGTGATGTACAGCGAACCATTGAAATACGAGAGCCAAGTCATCAACCAAAAAATCGGCCACAGCACGATAGTTAGGTACAACACAGGTTCGAGTAACGGTTTCTGCAATTTGCGTACCAAATTGCTAAAAATACAAGTTTTAACCGGATTGGTGTAAGTAGTATCCACAAGAATTAAGCCAGCTACCCGACTCCCTAATTGCTCTGGAAACAGCCTACAAAATGTGAGGTTAATCATCCCACCCATGCTGTGTCCTACCAAAATAACAGGTTTATCCCCTGCTATGGCGATAACAGCTTCTAAGTCACGGGCATATTTTTCTATAGAGTGATCGTTGTTTTTCGGTTTAGAGGATTTTCCTAACCCTGGTAAATCCCAAACTATTATTCGGAAGCGATGTCTACGACGGGCTACGCCTACGCTCAATTGTCGCTTGGCATAATACCATACAGTACTGTTTGGCCCCCAACCGTGTGACAAGATAATTGGTTGACCATCCTCTGGCCCAAAAAACTCTACTTGCAACACGCTCCCATCTGGACGTGGCAAGCGCCGCACGGTTTTGCTACGCATAAACTTAGGTTCATCGGCTCCAGGACGGCGCAGCAGTGGCAAACTGATAAAACGACCGCCAAAAGACCACAGAACCATTACTAGCCCAGCCACTAAGTAAAATGTTCCTACAAGTTCTCCTTCGTACCACTCATAGAGAATGTAGCTCCCCCCGCCAATTACCGCAATCGACAGCAGTTGAACCAGCCATATAAGCAGAAAATTATGAGGCATGAATATCATGAGCCTAAACCTTGCGATACCTTGTTCACTGCGTTGTCTTTTAGCTTCATACCATAGTTATAATCATTCAAGTTTCATTCCCAGGAATGATTTATACAGTCTTAGAAGTGTGATAAAAATGCTGGGTTAGGTTATAAGCAGTGCAGCTTGGCAAAAAGAACTATCCAGTTGAAAAATGTTAAAAAGCTGATGACACAAGCAATATTCCTCCAGCATAGCTGCCTACTAACTTCTAATAAATAACAATACTTGCGAAGGGGTTTAATTTTGAATACGGTTGAGTTTTTAACTTATCTTCGCAGCTTAGATATTCAATTTTTTATTGATGGTGAAAAGTTTCGCGCTAACGCCCCTGATGGAATTCTTACACCAGAATTGCGTGCAGAAATTCAAGAGCGGAAAGCAGAAATTATTGAATTTTTAGAAGCATCTAATCGCACTAATAACCACAGTTTTAAACCTCTCGTACCTATTTCGCGCTCAGGAAATATTCCTCTCTCCTTTGCTCAACAACGACTGTGGTTTCTTGACCAATTAATCCCTAATAATCCTTTCTATAACATTCCACTAGCACTACATTTAACAGGTTCGCTGAAATTAGCCGCGCTAGAGCAAACTTTTAACGAAATCGTGCAACGACATGAAGCTTTACGCACCACTATTGTCGTACAGACAGGGCAACCAATTCAGGTAATTAATCATACCCTAACAATACCTTTACCAATAATAGATTTACGGGAACTGCCACAAGCCGAACGAGAAATACAAGCACGACGACTCACTACGCAAGAAGCTCAACGTCCTTTCAATTTATCAACTGATTCATTGCTGCAAGTAAAACTGTTGTGGTTGGATGAGACACAATATATCCTGCTGCTAACTATGCACCACATTGTCTCTGATGGTTGGTCTATTGGGGTGCTGATTCAAGAGATAGCAGCACTCTACACAGCCTTTGCCAGCAATCAGCCTTCTCCTCTACCGAAACTTACAATCCAATATGCAGACTTTGCATACTGGCAACGCCAATGGTTGCAAGGGGAAGTATTAAAAAAGCAACTGAGTTACTGGCAGAAGCAATTAGACGGCATTTCTATGCTAAACCTGCCAACCGACAGACCAAGACTAGCTGTTCAAACTTATCAGGGTGCAAGGCAACCTCTGCAATTATCAAAAAGTTTGAGCAAAGCACTTTTAGCTCTCGGACAACAAGAAGGGGTAACTTTATTCATAACCCTACTAACAGCATTCCAAGCTTTACTTTCCCGCTACACACAACAAGAAGATATTGCTATTGGTTCACCTATTGCCAATCGCAATCGTAGTGAAATTGAGGGATTAATTGGTTTTTTTGTCAATAGCTTAGTACTGCGTACCGACCTATCAGGAAACCCAACTTTTCGGGAACTATTGAGTCGAGTTAAAGAGGTAGCTTTAGGAGCATACAGCCATCAAGATTTACCTTTTGAGAAACTTGTAGAAGAACTGCATCCAGAGCGTAATTTGAATCAAAATCCGCTATTTCAAGTTGTTTTTGCGCTCCAAAATGCGCCGATGACAGCCTTAGAGTTACCTAGCTTAACTTTAAGTCCGCTACCATTTGAAACGGAAACAACACGCTTTGATTTGGAGTTCCACTTGTGGGAGCCAAATACTCAAAATGGGTTATGGGCAGATAGCTCAGAAGGAATTAGTGGTTTTGTAATTTACAGCACTGATTTATTCGATGACACTACTATCTCCAGGATGCTAGGACACTTCCAAATATTACTGGAGGGTATAGTTGCAAATCCAGAAGACCGAATTGCAAATTTACCAATTTTAAGCGAATCTGAGCTACACAATTTATTAGTTGAATGGAACAATACCCAGGCAATTTATTCTCAAGATAAGTGTATTCATCAGTTAATTGAGAGCGTAGCAGAGCAGAATGGTGAGGCAACTGCACTAGTATTTGGCGATGAGCAACTTAGCTACAAAGAGTTAAATATACGCAGTAATCAACTTGCACATTATCTCAAAAAATTAGGAGTTAAAAGCGAAGTTTTAGTAGGACTTTGTGTAGAACGCTCTTTTAATATGATCATCGGGATGTTGGGCATACTGAAAGCAGGTGGAGCTTATGTACCTTTAGATCCAAGCTATCCATCTGAACGTTTAAACTTTATGCTTGAAGATGCTCAAGTCTCAGTTTTATTAACTCACGAGCGATGGCTTGAACGCCTGAAAAACTATAATTCGCAAATAATCTGTTTAGATAAGGATTGGGAGATTCTTTCTCAAGAGATTGAAGATAATCTTACTAGTAAAGTTACAGTAGATCACCTCGCTTATGTCATTTATACCTCTGGGTCAACTGGAAAACCTAAAGGGGTTAAAATTGAACATAGAGGATTGTTAAATTTAGTATTTTGGCATCAAAAAGCGTTTGCAGTTTCACCCCTTGATCGAGCAACGCAGATTTCTGGAGTTGCCTTTGACGCTTGCGGTTGGGAAATTTGGCCTTATCTGAGTACTGGAGCAAACATTTATTTTGTAGATGATGAAACCAGGCGATCGCCTGACTATCTCCGAGATTGGCTAGTATCAAAAGCAATAACAATTTCTTTCATCCCAACACCTTTAGCAGAGAAAATTCTGTTATTAGATTTTCCTCAGAGCGCAGCTTTACGAATATTACTCACAGGTGGAGACAAACTAAATCAATATCCTTTAGCTTCTCACTCTTTCCAAGTATTTAACAATTACGGGCCAACTGAGAATACAGTTGTAACAACTTCTGGTCATATTTATGTTAAGAATAAAGGTAATTTAGCACCTGCAATTGGTCATGCGATCGCCAATACAAAAATTTACATATTAGATAAACATTTACAACCAGTACCTATTGGCGTTTCGGGAGAGTTATACATAAGTGGTGATGGGTTAGCACGAGGTTATTTAAACCATCCTGACTTAACTGCTGAATCTTTCATCTATCATTCTTTTACTAATAAGTTAAAAGCGCGACTTTATAAAACAGGTGATTTAGTTCGCTATCGAGTAGATGGCAACATTGAATTTTTAGGCCGCCTCGACGATCAGGTAAAAATTCGTGGCTATCGTATTGACTTGGGAGAAATTGAAGCGGTACTGAGTCAGCATCCAGCAGTGCAGCAAACTGTAGTAATAACTAGTGAGGATGAACAGGAAAAGCGCCTAGTAGCTTATGTAGTACCAAAAACTGAATACAGTAACGAACAGGAGAATTTGCAATTAATGCAATTGCAGAATGAGCAGGTTTTGCAATGGCAGATGCTGTATAACGAAACTTATAATCAATCTACTGATTCAGATCCTACATTCAATTTTGTCGGCTGGAATAGTAGTTACACAAATCAGCCTATTCCAGCAGAGCAGATGCGTGAGTGGGTGGATAACCAAGTCGAGCAGATTTTGGCTTTGCAACCCAAACGAGTGTTAGAAATTGGTTGTGGGACAGGTTTGATTCTATTTAGAATTGCACCTCACTGCACTAAATATTGGGGAATAGACTTTTCCTCAGTTTCACTTAACTGCATTCAGCAACAGCTACAAAAACAAGAAATGCCGCAGGTAACACTGTATCAGCAAATGGCTACTGACTTCGAGAAAGTAGAAACAGCAGCTTTTGATGCAGTAATTCTGAACTCGGTTGTACAATATTTTCCTACTATTGATTATCTGATTAGTGTATTAGAAGGTGCTGTGCAGGCAACTGCTCCAGGTGGCTTTATCTTCATAGGGGATGTGCGTAGTTTGACACTCTTGCAAGCTTTCCATGCGTCAGTCCAACTGTATCAAGCTGAACCTTCCCTTACCTGCTTCGAGTTGCAACAACGGGTACAAAGGCAAATATTTCAAGAAACAGAGTTAGTTATTGACCCAGATTTTTTTACTGCAATCAAGCAACGCTTTTCGCAAATTAATCATGTACAAATCCAACTGATGCGAGGTAAATATCACAATGAGTTAACTGAGTTTCGTTACAATGTGATTCTTCATATTAGTGCCGAAATTGTTAGTAATTCTGAAAATTATTCAGTGCTGAACTGGTCTGAAGATAATCTAACAGTCTCAGCAGTGCGCCAGTTATTAATTGAGAATAAACCAGAAATTTTAAGCATTATCAATGTACCTAATGCACGGCTGATGTCAGCAATTAAAACAGCAGAATTGCTATCAGACGTAAAAGGTTTTAAAACTGTAGGCCAAATACGTAAAGCTTTGCAAGAACTAGAAAATTTCGGAGTAGATCCAGAAGATTTCTATGCGCTGAACGTACCTTATAGCGTTGATATTACCTGGTCATATTCAAGTACTGAAGGACATTATGATGTAGCTTTTGTACGGCAAGATGAAGTAGGTAAAAGAACTATTTTTCCCCATAGCACGACTCTCTCTCGGCCCTGGCAATCTTACGGCAATAATCCCCTACAAACCAAAGCAGCGCGTAAGTTAGTGCCGCAGTTGCAGACTTACATAGCACAAAAACTGCCTGAGTACATGATGCCATCAGGTTTTGTAGTATTGGAGTCTTTACCTCTAACAGCTAATGGGAAAGTCAATCGCCGCGCCTTAAGAGCATTCCATAATGCAATCAAGCCCCAATTGCCTGAAAATTACATCGCACCTCGAACTCCTGTTGAACAAGTGCTGGTGAAAATTTTTGTTGAGATTTTGGGACTTAAGAGCGTAGGAATTTATGATAATTTCTTTGAATTAGGGGGTCATTCATTACTGGCAACTCAGCTTGTCTCTAGAGTGCGCGACGCCTTACACGTGGAGTTGCCTTTGCGTAGCGTATTTGAGGCATCGACAATTGCAGAATTATCTAAGGTGGTGGAAAGCTTTAAAGAAAGCAATGCTCAAAGTCTTGCCCCAGTTTTAGTACCACTATCGCGTGAAAGTCGGCGGATTAAGTTATCTTCCTTAAACGAACAGAGCAAGGGCTGAAAAATTTTGTCGTGATTTAATCGTTAGAGCTTCCTTTAATTCCAGCACGTCTTGCCAAAACTGCCCAAGATTCCTTTGCTTTAAACAAAAGAAGCACAATGGCAAGATACAACCAAAACAATACATAACTAGACCCAATACGCAATCAGCCCTTAAACAGAGATAGGCGATCGCTACAAATACTCTCACGCTAGAGGTGATTCATCAAGTGTCTTCCTAAGATGAAATAGCATCGTTAAGAAAGCGCTCGGGATTTGATCGATAAGCCCCTAATGAGACAATTGTTATGAATCAACGCATTAAGGTTGAAAAAACTGTCACGATCAACAAGCCAGCAGAAGAACTTTACCGCTTTTGGCATAACTTTGAGAACTTGCCCAGTTTTACAAAGCATATCAAAGACGTGAAAGTATATAACGACAAGCAATCGCACTGGATAACTAGCGCACCGTTAGGCAAAAGTGTTGAATGGGATGCAAATATTGTTGAAGATCGTCAAAACCAATTGATTAGTTGGACTTCAGTTGAAGGCGCAGATATTGCAAACTCTGGTTCTGTCCACTTCAAGCCAGCACTGAACGATGTCTCACGACAAGCCACTTCGTGTCTACGCGGTACTGAGGTGAAAGTTGTCATAGAATACAATCCACCTGGTGGATTGGTCGGAGATGCGATCGCCAAACTCTTTGGTGAATCACCCGAACAGCAGCTAGGAGATGATTTACACCGCTTCAAAATGCTGATGGAAACGGGCGAGATTGCGACAACAGAAGGTCAACCAAAGGGGAAAGGTTAACAATTCAAAATGACGCTCGTAGACTCGCTAACGCTGCGCTAACAAAATTCAAACATTTTAGACATTTCAGACGGGGATTTAAACCCCGACTGAAATGGTTGCTACATGTAGATTGCAGGTTCTTAAACCCTTTAATTTACGATAAATATTCAATCCAACTCCGTAAATAGATTTGACATTTGACGAACAACTTCACTTTAGGAAACTCAAGCAATGAAAGCAGTTTGTTGGCAAGGTACTAATAAGGTTGAGGTTGAAACCGTACCCGATCCTAAAATCATTAATCCGCGTGATGCGATTGTGAAAATCACGTCAACGGCGATCTGTGGTTCTGATTTACATTTGTATAACGGTTACAACCCGGCGATGAAACCAGGCGACATCTTGGGACATGAATTCATGGGAGAGATCGTTGAACTAGGGAGTGCTTTTAAAAATGGAAATATCCATAACAAAGGCAAAGACCTTGCCATCGGCGATCGCGTCGTTGTTCCCTTTACAATTTCCTGCGGCTCGTGTTTCTTCTGCAATCGGGATTTATGGTCGTTGTGCGATAATTCTAACCCCAACGCTTGGATGGCAGAAAAAATGATGGGTCATTCCCCATCGGGTCTTTTTGGCTACTCCCATTTGACCGGGGGTTACGCAGGAGGTCAAGCGGAATATGCCCGCGTTCCCTTTGCCGATGTTGGGTTATTCAAGATTCCCGATGGACTAGCAGATGAACAAGTCCTGTTTTTCACTGATATTTTCCCTACTGGTTATATGGCAGCCGAAAATTGCAACATCGAATCAGGGGATACGGTGGCAATTTGGGGTTGCGGCCCAGTTGGGCAGTTTGCCATTAGAAGTGCCTTCATGCTGGGTGCTGGACGTGTAATTGCCATTGATCGCGTTCCCGAAAGGCTCCAGATGGCTTCATCTGGGGGAGCAGAAATTCTGAACTATGAAGAAATCGAGGTGGGTGAAGCCCTCAAAGAAATGACTGGGGGAATGGGGCCCGATTCCGTCATGGATGCGGTAGGAATGGAAGCTCACGGTATGGGTTTGGAAGGCTTTTATGACAAAGCGATGCAAGCGGTGCGACTGGAAACCGATCGCCCCAATGTATTGCGTCAAGCGATCGTTGCCTGTCGTAAAGGCGGCACGGTTTCGGTTCCCGGTGTTTACACGGGCTTTGTAGACAAGATGCCGATGGGTGCTTTTATGAATAAAGGCTTAACCATGAAAACAGGACAGACGCACGTGCATCGGTATTTGCAGACGCTACTCGATCGCGTTCAAAACGGCGATATTGACCCCTCGTTTGTAATTACCCACAGTCTACCGCTAGAGCAAGCTCCCCACGGCTACGAAATCTTCAAACACAAGAAAGACAATTGCATCAAGATTGTCCTCAAGCCCGGTCAGGCTGCATGAAACCGGTAGCAAGGCTTGAATTTTGATGCGATCGCTCACCATGAGGACTTAGCAAATGTGCTGCCATAAGCAGTTTAGCTAAAAATAATACTTCATACTTCAGTAATAATCACCACTAGAAAGCTCATGTCTGAACAGAACCAAGTCAACGAAAATACCAAAAATGAAGACCTCGCATCATATCGAGAAGATGCGGGCGAAATTCTCACCACAAATCAAG
>CAZZZY010000075.1:0-13609 GCA_964658545.1 uncultured Acetobacteraceae bacterium
TGCGAATTGCGAATTGCGAATTGGTTTAATCTTACTCCCCAACGCTACAAGGGTTGGCTCACATCTTGCACCAAGCCCAAACGACTGGAAGTTGGGGCTATACAAACTCTCGTCCGCCTGCGCGGACTAAGGGAAATCAAGGGTTTTGAAGCCTACCGACCCAGGCTTTGTTCGGGTAGCCGCGATTTTAATCGTTAGGTGCAAGATATGAGTTGGGGCTGTTGTTGTTAGGTCTGTATTCCGTGCAATTGAGAACCGCTATATCATTTATACACAACTATATTGAATAATACGTACCTGATTTCACGGTGCGATCGTGTTGTTCAGTACTACATCTATTTCATTTGTAAGAATTGCAACCCATATATCCCCGACTTCTTTAAGAAGTCGGGGATATTGTTTCTCAGAAATGATTCTGGATTGCTATAACGCAAAAATCCGATAAATCGCGTCTCTTGTCGTAACCGTTCAGTATTGCCTAGCCCGCCAAGATTTGAAGTGCAAGGCTAAAAGCTAATTGGAACTCTTAAAGTTCCACTACATCTTTGTTTCGTTGCCAGAGTATAACTCAGTGGAATTACTAATTGAAGTCAGAGTACACATATAACTAATATAACCATTAATATATTAATTGTTAAATCTATTACATGAGAGTCAAACAGCTTGAATGCCCAAACAGCCGGAAATTGGTCAGTTTATTAAGAAACTTCACAAACTTCTAGGATTGATCCAGCAAAAGTTTGCACCAAGCATTGTTCCTAGTGAGCAATTCATCGCTTATAGGAAAGTTTATCAGGACTAAAGTCCTTACTTACTGCAAACTTTGGATTGACACCTAGTACAGCACGGCGGAAATAAGCTACCCATTTGAAATGTCTAAAACCCTTACGCAATAGTAATTACGAATTACGAATTAGGTTGCCGAGCGAAGCCAAGGTACAAATTCCGAATTCCGCCTTGCGGTACTAGTTGCCAACTAACTTGAGGAATATTTAACAATGTCTATTGAGCAACTCCAGCCTGCGACTCAACAACAAGCCAGTGTTTACTTACCTTACGTGCAGGGCACTAAGCGCAATTTCTTACCCTATGCCATCAGTCTTTATCAAAAAGGGGTCTTGGAGGGACACCGGAAAATAGAAGCTAGTGAACATATCCCCTTCGTCGCCTCCTGGAATGTTGCTACTTTACCCTCAGACTTAACTCGTTGCCGAATTCAGTTTGATGGCAATGCTGATCTGAGTTACGAACTGATGATGGCTAGTTTTGAGTTTATTACTTTTTTAATTGAAGTTATGGATAACTATAAACGTCATCGCGTGACCGATTTTTCACAACCGTTTTACCGCAAGCTATTGCGTATAGACGATTGATTATAGCGGTTCCCATTCAGATCCGGTGCAACATTAGATCGGGAGGTGTAGGGGCACGGCAGTGCCCATTGGTGTCAACTTAAGAAGATTTTGCCCAAATTTGTTGGGTGTAAGCGCCACCCTTGAGATTGGCGCTTACGCCCGGTTTTGACTATCTCATAAAGACGCTTAACACCGCATTTAACGACTCTTTAAGGACATCGGGGATGATAGGTGTACTAGGCAGATTGTGAGACAAAGCTGTAATGTTAGCCGGATCTGGCTTTGGCAGTTGTAAACTTTTTTTAGAAGATGTTGTATCGTCTTGGTTGGTATTTATATATTAATTTAACGCGGTGTGCAACTTTCTCTCAGACCTAACCCCCAACCCCTTCCCTACTAGGGAAGGGGAGCAAGAATCAAAGCCTCTCTCCCTTTGGGAGAGAGGAATGGAAGCGGGGTTCTAAGGATAAGTTGCACATAGCGTTAATTTATATTGTTTTAAATAACTTTATTTGACTGAAAATAATTGAGAACAGCATGAGCGATCGCTTCATTTCCATCCTTCGCAATTGGTTGGGATTGTTTTGGTAGTTGGGGTAACTGATACAGAAAATCCCAATTCCCTTGAAAAAACTCAGATGGGGTGATGATTTGATGCTGGTTATAATTAGTTATGCCTTCTACTATAAAAGTTGCTTCGGCAAAATCCTCACGGGGGATAGTAACAATAGGTACTCCTAATAGTGTGGCTTCAGAAAAAGTACCGTAACCAGGTTTAGAGACGACTCGCCCACAAATAGGCATAAAATCTACAGGGCGGTATTTACGGTCATTAATTTTCACCAAATTAGGTAAATCAGGCGCGGATTGATCAAAGACGATAAATTGCCAATCTGGAAATCGTCGCAGGTTATGATATGGGATTTGCTGCAAACCCAAGCCACCAAAGGTTAACAAAATAGTTTTTTCCACTGGTGCAGTTATTCCCCAAAGAGAACGTAAATCATCGGCAGAGTAATGGGGGGAACCGCCTGTTAAGCCGACATCTGTGATATTGTTAAAGGCTTGCATCGGTTCATGGAAAGGGAGACGGAATAGGCGATCGCACTTTGAGTACCAATCACTAATCCAATCTGCAATTGCAGTAAATTCACCCCCCCAATCTCGGTAGATAAAATCCCAGCCAAAGTTACTCATCATCCAGCAGGGGATATTTGCACCTTTGGCAAACCCAGGAGTTAGGAAGGGAATATCTGCCAAGATAAGATTAACGCGATTCTGGCGGATAAAGTTTACTTCTGAGGCAATGAGCGAATTTTGATGCTTTTTAATATCCAGCAACTTTTCTAGAGTCGCTACTTTATCCATTGTCAAACTATCGGTTTGCACCACACCCAAATCAAATGCACGAGGACGATAGATAAAATCACCTTCTATATAACACTCTAGCAACCAGCGCGGGGCAGTGGTAACAAGAATTAGCAAAACTTCTGGACATAATTTTTGAATTGTCGCAGCAACAGAAGCCATGCGGGTAGCGTGACCAAAGCCGTGGTTAGTTATGGCTAAGTATAAGATTGGGCGTTCCATTTTAAAGTTAGGAGGTAGGAGGTAGAAGTTATCTAATCACTGCTTTAGGTTATGTAAAACAGCGCAAGTAAGTATTTTAGGATTTTCTAGGGATTTAGATATTATCACCATTTTTTTTCCAATTTCCAGCTTCCATACAAAATAGTAATGTCAAAAATATCTGTATGAAAGAGAGCAGGTTGAAAGTGATTTTCTTTCCCTACTAAAAAACTCTAAATCCCCCGATAAATTGGAGGACTTTGATTCCGGTTCCCCCCTTTCTAAGGCTACGGTGTACACACAAGTCGAAAAATCCTCTACAGTGAAACTGTTACGCCCACCCATATCCCGCCCAGAACTGAAGTTCAGGGCTGATAGCGAAACTCCACTGAAAGTGGACTGAATTAATTATTTAGTCCACTTTCAGTGGACTTGGGCTATGAGACTCGGAATTCATTCCGAGGCGGGATAGAAACACAGTACGAGATTCATTAATAAAGATATGGCTGCGGTAAGACTTGTGTGGACACCGTAGCTTTCTAAGGGGGGTTAGAGGGGATCTAGTAACTCCTAAATTTTAACTATTTTTGCCAAAACTTTTAATTGTTTCAACCAAGTGGTCAATTTCTGATTCTAAAGTTAGATAATGGATGGTGGCGCGTATACAGCTAGGATCGGCAATTGTCCGAGTTAATATGTTTTGTGAGTCTAAAAATTGCACTAACTTGAGATTAGCTTGAGGCTGATTATTTGTAAGTTGGAACGAGACTATACCGCTTTCGGGTGGGGAAGTTCGCAAACATTTAACATCGTTTAACCCTACTAAGCGCCGCCAAAGGTACTCACTATTGTGACAAATTTGCTCGTAACGTTCCTGTGATGTTCCCCATTGCTGATGAATTGCGATCGCTTCCTTTAACCCAACATACAACGGATAAGCTAATGTAGACACTTCATATCGTCGCCCATCAGGAAGCCAGTCCACAGGCTGAGATTGACTATCCACAACAATGCCATTCAAGCCAATAAAGGTAGGTTTCAGGCTTTCTCGCGCTTCTGGTCGAACATACAAACCACCAGCACCCGCAGGGCCACATAGCCATTTGTGACCAGTGAAAGCATAAAAATCTACTCCCAATTCAGTTAAGTTTAAAGGCAACAAACCAGCAGATTGGGCAGCATCTATCAGTAAAAAAGCATGATTATTCCTGCATACTTCGGCAATTTTATCGAGAGGCAAAACTTGACCAGTATTCCAGAAAACATGACTTAATATTACAAGACGGGTATTAGGACGTAAGTGTTGGGCAATAATTTTGACAGGATCGCCCTCATTTAAAGTCGCTTTTAGGGGACAGGTAGTAACTTCCACCGCAAATCTCCGCGCGATTTCCTGTGTTGTGGCAATTATGCCTGGATGTTCGCAGTCTGAGAGCAGTATATGGTCGCCAGAATGCCACTCAATGCCCCACATGGCGATATTACAGCCAACAGTAACATTCTGGGTAAGGGTAATTGTTTCACTTGGTGCATGTAACTCTGAAGCGATCGCTTCTCTTGCGGCTTGAGTCTGCGGTGCTATCCAGCGATACGCCTCATTTCCAAAGGGACCTATGTGCTGAACATGAGCTTGAATTTCGGTCATCGTATCCATTGCCCGTTGGGGCATCGGCCCTTGTCCCCCATAATTGAAATAAGTTTTATTCGCTAAAGCGGGAAATTGCTCTCGATGGCTATGTAACCTGGTTTGTGCGACAGAACTAGTAGTCATGACAATTTTAGATATTGGATTTTGGATTAGTCATTAGTCTCCCACTCCATTATTAGTTGTCTGAGTTCCTGCCAGAGTGTGCTAACTCTTGTTAACTTAAAAGAATGCTAATTAATGCTGAACTCCTACTACAATACCAACGCTGTAAACGCCGGACTTTTCTAGATACCTATGGTGACAAAAGTCAGCGCGATGCTCCCAATGAATTGCTACAGAAACTGCAACAGGATAAAATCGCTCATCAGCTGAGTGCTTTGGCACAGATGACTTACCACCAACCAGATTATTCCTACGGAAACTGGGAAAAGGCAGAGAAGGCAACTTTAGAATTGATGGAGTGTGGGGTTGAGTACATTTATAAAGGAGTACTGTTAGCAACTTATTCTGAAGCATACACCTTGCTGAGTCGTCCAAATTTACTCGTCAAACAGCCAGGACAGTCTCGTTTTGGAGATTGGATGTATGTCCCGACTAGTATTGAATTGGGTAAGCGCCCTAAGCAAGAATATCAAGTTGTGGCTGCATTTCATGCCCAAGTGTTGGCAACAGTGCAGGGGGTTATACCAGAAACAGCTTCGCTGATATTGCGAACCAAAAACACCAATTATACGGTGGATTTGTTCAAATGGATGCCACGAATGCAGCAAATTTTGGAGGAGTTTATTGAAGTTTTAGAGTTACCAAATCCGCCAGAGGTGTTTATTTCTAGGCAAAAGTGCAATTTTTGCCATTGGTATAGTCAATGTTATGCGATCGCTCAATCTGAAAAACATCTCTCATTATTACCAGGCGTAACACCTCTTCGCTACACGCAACTCCAAGACGTAGCCATCACCACACTAGAATCTCTCGCTAACACCAGTCCCGCTACCCTAGAAAATCTAGTTGGTTTCGACCGGGAAGTAGCACCCAAGCTAGTAGTGCAAGCTCAATCTGCATTGGAAAGACGACCTCTAGTTTTACCCTACCCGCTACCAATAGAAGATATTACATTCACAGCACCCATAGAGCTTTACTTTGATATTGAGGCACAGCCAGACTTAGATTTAAATTATCTTTTGGGAGTTTTGGTCGTTGATAGACTTGCCAACACAGAAAAGTTTTATTCATTTCTAGCAGATAAACCAGAAGACGAAGAATTAGTTTGGCAGCAATTTTTGGATTTGGTTTGGCAATATCCCGAAGCACCAATTTATCATTTTTGTGTCTACGAGTTTGATACAGTCAAACGGTTAGCCAAGCTTTATAACACTCCTTACGCCTTAGTGCGTCCTGTACTGAGTCGATTTGTGGATGTGTATGAACAATTAACCCAAAGTGTAGCATTACCTGTAGAAAGCTATGCGCTGAAAGCGATCGCTCGTTGGCTAGGATTTGAGTGGCGGGAAAAAGAAGCTAGTGGTGCTAAATGTATTTACTGGTATGATCAGTGGCTAGAAACAGGCGATCGCACCTTACTAGAAATTATCCAAAGCTACAACGAAGATGACTGTCGCGCTACCCACAGAGTGAAAGACTGGCTTGTAAACTTTTTCAGGATGAATATGGTTTGCAAGTAGCTTAAGTAATTTCGTATTTTCTAAAGATTTTCAATTGGTTGTAATACACATTGTTTGTAGCAATGCACAAATGTGTAGCCCTGTATACATCTTATTTTTACTTTTTATAGGTCAACAAAAAATCTATGCAGCTAACTAAAGAAATCTTCGCAATCCCCCGAATTATTTACTTCCTTATCCCAATTATAATTATTATTTTTTTATTGACAATTTTAACATCAAGTGCTATTGAAGTTAGTAATATAGAGTTTATTGGAGAAGCCACTTTACCGAAAGGTTTAATCTTTAAAAAAACCGAAATTGGAGGTTTATCTGGAATTACCTATGATGCAAAAAACAACCTTTATTATGCTATTTCCGATGATCGCGGACAAAAAGCTGCTGCCCGTTTTTACACTCTGAAAATAGACTTAAGCAAGGGTGATCTAAAAAAGAGTGGAGTGATTCCTGTAAATGTTACCACATTATTAAATGAAAATGATCAAACATTTCACCCTGGTGAAACTGATACAGAAGGTATTACATTAACTAATAAAGCAACTGTATTTATTTCTTCTGAGGGCGATGTTACAAAATTAATTAACCCTTTTGTTAAAGAATTCTCACTATCTTCTGGCAGAGAAATTACAACACTTCCCATCCCAAACAAATTTTTGCCAGATAAAAGTGGTAAACAAGGCATTCGCAACAATTTGGCTTTTGAAAGCCTCACCATCACACCCAATAAACAGCATCTATTCACAGCCACCGAAAATGCTCTAATTCAAGATGGTGTCGCAGCTAAATCTAACATCGGTAGTTCTTGCCGAATTTTGCAGTACAACTTGCTCAATAACCAGCCAGAAAAGGAATTTCTTTACCAAACAGAACCAGTTTCATCCTTTTTGAATCTGACTGGCAAATTCGCTAGTGGATTACCTGATTTACTTGCTCTCGATAATCAAGGGCACTTCCTAAGTTTAGAACGGTCTTTTACTGGTTTAGGATTTGCTATTTCCCTATTTCAGGTTTCTTTGAAAGGAGCTGATGATATTCACAATATTGATAGCCTTTTAGCAGTTAACTCCCCAAATATTAAACCAGTTAAGAAAAAACTGCTGTTAGATTTGAGAACCTTAGATGTGCTACTAGACAACATCGAAGGCTTAACGCTTGGCCCTAAACTACCCGATGGTCAGCAATCATTAATTCTCATCAGTGATAACAATTTTAGCTCTTTGCAACGCACCCAGATACTAGCCTTTAAAATTAAAATTGAAACACCACTAATCAGATTATTACGCCGTTTACTGCCAAATCTCAACCGTTAACTGTACAGAAGTATCTCGCCTTTAGTGCTATTTACTGATTTCTGCTCATTCCTGTGTATTCACGGAATCTACTAGGTAACTTCATCTAGCCTATTTGTAGTTTACGTGTAATTTCTCAACCGTATTCCTTAATAAATATGTTACATAATGTTTAGGAAATTTTGCATAGAGATTCAGCATGATGACAGCATATAATTAATTTTCTACAAGTTAGGATATTTTTTAGATTTAAATTTATTAATTAGCTAGACTTATTAAAGTATTTTGCCAACAATATTTTTCATAAATGATTTTTATGCAACAAAATAAAATTGAGAATATGGTAGGGCAAAAAGCAGAATTAGACAATTACATCGGGCAAATTTTAAATAATCGCTATTTAATCAAAGATTTGATTGGCAAAGGGGGGATGGGTAGAGTTTATTTAGCAGAAGATACTGCTAAAGGTGGTATGCCGATCGCAGTCAAAATTTTATCACTCAGTTTGGCAAATCAACAAATGTCCCAACGCTTTGCCAGAGAGATTTTTATTGGCGCTCAATTGGGTCGCAAAAGTAAACATATTGTTCGCATCTTAAGTTATGGCGTTACTGAGGATAAAACCCCCTTTTATGTAATGGAATACCTGCAAGGAAAAAATCTTAAACAGATTCTCAAAATTCAGCCATTAACAATATCGAAGTTTTTGGAGATTTGTAATCAAATTTGTTTAGGCTTGCAATGTGCCCATCAAGGTATCAGCCTCAAAGGAGAGATTTTTCCCATTGTTCATAGGGATATAAAACCCGAAAATATATTCCTTACTGAAGATAGTAACCAAGGAGAAATTGTTAAAATCCTCGATTTTGGTATTGCCAAATTTTTAACAGAGCGAAGTGGGATGACTCTGACAGATTCTTTTATTGGCAGTTTACCTTACTGTTCTCCAGAACACATGGAAGGGCGCAAATTGCTAGATGTGCGCTCTGATATTTACAGCTTGGGAGTACTCATGTTTGAGATGCTAGCAGGGAAACATCCATTTCAAACAAAAAGTAACTCCTTTGGTACTTGGTATCAAGCGCACCGTTTTCAAATACCACCTACAGTTCAAGAAGTGAATCCGCAAGTCAAAATCCCGCAGGTGTTAGAAAAAATATTGATGAGTTGTTTAGCTAAAGAAGTAAGCGATCGCCCACAAAATATCAACCAAATATTAGAAAACTTAGAAAAAGTTAATATTCAGCTTAATAATGTTATTCCTAGTAATAGCAGTAATCTCCTAAAAATCTCACTTCCAGTTCAATTAGTACCTGCAACTTTATTGTCAGAACAAGAGTGTTTGCAGAAAAATTGGCCTAAAAATAAACCAGTTGGCGCAATTGGTTTTCCCCATTTACTACAAACTCCTCAAAGACCTATACCAAGTTTTTGGGCAATGTTATCCAAACAAGATATTACAAAATTTTTGGATAAAATACATAGCACTGAATTTATGAGTCAAATTCATATATATCCGATGCTATTGTGGGTAACAGTACTATACGATACCCAGCCTTCTATGACTAAATGGCTACCTTATTTTCTGGATTTGAAAGATCATAAAGGGCGGAATATAGCACGTAGTTTAGCGGAGGTAGGCTACTATCATCTACTATTTTTTCCCCTAGAAGATCCAACCCGTTGCTCTCATGTAAGGACCTTAACCCTGACGGCTAATCAACGCCAGCAACTTGTAGATTGGTTAGATATGAGTCAGCAGTCAAATGAATTAATTTTGCCCAATCAAGCCAAGAATCTTCTAAGAACAGAGTACGAAAAACTAAAATTAGACATTTTACAAAAGTTAGCCGCAGATCAAAAAGCTGAGAAAGAAGGGTTAAAAAATTGGATGGAAAAATTTTTGGAGATTTTTTTTAAACTTTTATCACGTCCTTAAAAGTATTCGGACAAAAATGCTTGCCGTCATTACCTAATCATATTCTTATGTGTGTATTGATAACTTTAACTAGACTCAGTAGCAGAGGTGAACAAAGTGAATCAAAGCCCATTTATATCTCCAAATAGTACGGGCTTGCTTGCCAATCGTTATCAACTCAAGCAATTAATTGGTAGCGGTGGTATGGGTGAAGTTTTCTTAGCAAATGATATTTTGTTAGGAGGTATACCAGTTGCTATCAAGTTTTTGACTCAGACTGTTATCAATACCAAGATGCAACAAGACTTTGCTCGTGAAGCTTTAATGAGTGCAGCTTTGAGTCAAAAAAGCATACATATAGTGCGGGCACATGATTATGGTGTGAACGAGAAAGGAAAACCATACTACGTTATGGAATATCTATCCGGTAAGAGTTTAAAGGATTTAATTCCTCTGCCACTGCCAATGTTTTTGACTCTCTCCCGCCAAATCTGTTTGGGCTTACAATGTGCCCATCAAGGTATTAACATTGATGGCAAAATTTGTCCGTTGGTTCATCGAGATATTAAGCCTGCTAATATATTAGTTATTCCTGATCCGATATTGGGTCAGTTAGTTAAAATTCTTGATTTTGGGATTGCTAGATTTTTAAATTATGTATCAACGGCTAGTACAAATAGAGGATTTAACGGCACTTTACCATACTGTTCTCCAGAACAGTTAGATGGGGAAAAATTAGACAGTCGTTCTGATATTTACAGCTTGGGTGTGATGATGTTTGAAATGCTCACAGGCAAAAAACCCTGGCAACCAGAAACAGATTACTTTGGTGCTTGGTATAAAGCACATCAGTTTGAACAACCAAAATCGATCGCGGATGTTAAACCTAATCTTAAAATTCCTCAAAATTTAAATAATTTAATTATGTCTTGTCTTGCGAAAAAAGCAAGCGATCGCCCACAAAATATTGCTCAAATATTGCAAGTCTTAAACAGTTTAGAAAAATCCAGTTCTACCAGTTTACCTACAAATTTAGCATCTAATCCCATCCTTAGCCGTCCCTTAAATTCTGGATTACCAATTGCAGTAGAACAAAGCTGTCGGCAACTTTTGTGGCCTCAAAATAAACCAATTCAAGAAATTGTTTTTCCTCAGCTAATAGACACTGCACAAGGCTCTATGACAGCACTATGGTTGATGTTGCCAAACCAAGAAATCAAAAATTATGCTCTTTCTACCCGTTACAACCAATTTATCTTCGTGATATCCCCCCACCCAATGTTGTTGTGGGTCACTATACTCTACAATCGACAATTGGCTCCTAAGTGGCTACCGTGCTACTTAGATATGCAAAATCCCCAAAATCTCAGACTGGTAAGTTTCCTGGCTGAAAATGAATACTATCCTTTGATTTTGTTTTCTCTGGAAGCACCACATTCCTGCACCAACGTTCTCAGCAGTCGCATCGAGCTAACTCAGCGACAAATGTTGAAAACCTGGGTACAGCAGACTCATAGTCTCCCACCCACTTCTCAACCCCAGTTGAGCAAACAGCTACTAAAGCAGCAGTATAAACAAATGCAATCCCGAATATTACAGCATCTGGAATCCAAGCCCCAGGTTGTATTATCAGGGTCTATTTAACGAAAAATTCGCACCTCATAGAGATGGGGCCAAAATAATTCCTAATTTCTCACTCCCAAACACTTGACAAGTTGAAAAAAAATAGTGATAATAGCAAAGTTGACAAACAAGGGACTGTAGTTCAATTGGTTAGAGCACCGCCCTGTCACGGCGGAAGTTGCGGGTTCGAGCCCCGTCAGTCCCGTTATAAATTTATTAGTAGCGAATCACCGAAGTTCATTTAGGTGGTTTTGGGTTTTGAATTCCTTAAAGGGATTGACTCAGAATTCAGGGTTTGAATATAAGCTAAATTTATCATGCTTTGCGAAAGAGAGAATCAACTGTGACTGTTAGAGTCCGTATTGCTCCGAGTCCAACCGGAAATTTACATATTGGTACAGCTAGAACGGCTGTATTTAACTGGCTATTTGCCCGCCATCACGGAGGGAAATTCATACTGCGAATAGAAGACACAGACCTAGAGCGATCGCGTCCAGAATACACCGACAATATTCTTGAAGGACTGCGCTGGCTGGGACTGAACTGGGATGAAGGGCCATTTTTCCAATCCCAACGCCTGGATCTTTATAAAGAAGCAGTACAAAAACTGCTAGATCAAGGATTAGCCTATCGCTGTTACACCACCAGCGAAGAACTAGAGGCGCTAAGAGTTGCGCAAAAAGCTAGAGGTGAAGCTCCTCGCTATGACAACCGTCACCGTAACCTCACCCCAGAACAACGCGCCGCATTTGAAGCAGAGGGTCGTTCTTCTGTGATTCGCTTCAAAATCGAAGATGGGCGAGAAATTGTCTGGAATGACCTAGTAAGGGGGAAAGTGTCTTGGCGAGGTAGCGATTTAGGTGGTGATATGGTCATCGCCCGCGCCTCAGAAGAGGGTAGCGGTCAACCTTTATATAACTTTGTAGTTGTAGTGGATGACATCGATATGCAAATTACCCATGTCATTCGCGGAGAAGACCACATCGCCAACACTGCCAGACAAATTCTGCTCTATGAAGCAATGGGTGCAAAAATCCCAGAGTTTGCCCACACGCCACTAATTTTGAACATGGAAGGGCGCAAACTTTCTAAGCGAGATGGTGTCACTTCCATTTCTGAATTTCAGAAAATGGGCTTTACTGCTGAAGGCTTAGTGAATTACATGACATTGCTGGGTTGGTCGCCACTAGACTCGACGCAAGAAATATTTACCTTAGAAGCAGCAGCCAAGGAGTTTGCTTTTGAGCGCGTCAATAAAGCAGGTGCAAAGTTTGACTGGGACAAGCTGGATTGGTTGAACAGTCAGTATATCCACAATACGCCAGTAGATAAACTTACAGATTTACTCATACCCTTTTGGCAAGCGGCTGGGTATAAATTTGATGGTGGAAGAGATCGCCCCTGGTTAGAACAGTTAGTAACTTTAATTAGCCAGAGTTTGACTCGCCTGGTAGATGCAGTAGCTCAAAGCCAACTGTTTTTTAGCGACACAGTTGAATTTAGCGACGAAGGTAGTACACAACTGAAGCAAGAAGGTTCTACTGCTGTGCTTGAGGCGATTGTCACAGCTTTGGAAAATCAGCCGCAACTGTCGGAAGCCGCCGCCCAGGATATTATTAAACAAGTAGTGAAAGAGCAAAAAGCCAAAAAAGGCTTAGTAATGCGATCGCTCAGAGCAGCCTTAACTGGAGATGTTCATGGCCCCGACCTAATCCAATCTTGGTTACTACTAAATCAGATTGGTTTAGATAAGTCGCGCTTGAGTAGGGCAATCACGGAAGCTCATTAGCGATTATTTCCAGATTTTAGAAATATTTTAGATATTAGGGGCGCACAAAGGTGCGCCCCTATCCATAAGGTAGAGCAACTATAAGAACAATAAATCATTGACTAATTAACTAATGAATTATCCCCAATTTTAAATCTAAGATAGGTAGTCAATTCCCCTCACGTTGGGAACTTAGTGTGTAAAATTAATGTCTTCAAAAATACTTAGAAGCGAACGTAATTACAATGCCGACAAAAGCGCTCAATAGAGGGATGAGATTATCGTTCATGATAGTTACGCTCTTCATCACATTGACAGTTAATGCTGTGACTGATGCTCAGGAAGCGCCAACGATATTTGGAGATGTCACCATTGGCCCTCACTTTTCGCCAGACCCCCTGACAGTTCGCGGGATGAGTGGTGGTTCAATATCTGGGAGTCAAGTAGGTGGGAGAAGTGAAACAGTCACTGGTCCTTGTACCGGATTTGTTGATGAAACACCAGACCATACGTTAGCGCTAACAGGTAAATTTGACTATCTGAAACTGGAAGTGCAAAGTCCTGAAGATACCACCATGATTATTAAGGGCCCCGGCGGTACTTGGTGCAATGACGATTTTGATGGCAAAAATGCCGGTATTGTTGGTGAATGGCTGCCTGGAAATTACCAAATTTGGGTTGGTTCCTACGAAAAAGACAAATATCTTCCTTATACTCTAAAAATTACAGAAGTTAAGTAGGGAATTGGGCATTGGGA
>CAZZZY010000076.1:0-13521 GCA_964658545.1 uncultured Acetobacteraceae bacterium
GCAGAGTACACAGAGAGAAGAAAAAAACGCTTAACCCAAGCGTATTGGGTTATATTCTACTTACATCCTAAAGATTCACGAGTATTTACACCAGTTTTAGAATTAACACCACTGGCCTTAACACAAAGTTTTTTCACTTGCGTCCCATCTAAAATTGCATTCGTAAAATCAGCACCTGTGATATCCACGTCATCAAAAGTAGAACGTAGCATCATTGCATCAGTCAACACAGCATCACTTAAATCAGCATTCTTAAACCTTGTTAGATAAGCTATACCTTCACTAAAATTAGCACCATGCAGATTTACTCTCTCCAATAGGGTACCGTTAAACACGCCACCACGTAAATCAGCATTGCTAAAATTAGCACTATCTAACTTGAGATTGGTAAACTCAGTGCCAATTAAACTTTGACCAGAGTAATCTTTGCCCTTGAGTTCATCATTACCCACAGAACGGGTAATACTGGAAGAACTTGCAGCTTGCGCCGATAGGGGAAACAAAAAAAGAACCATAGCTAAGACAAAGCTAGCTAACAGTCGGCAATATTTCATAATGTCTTCTTAATAAATCTCAACACTTTCACCATTAACTATTAAACCTCACAGAAGAGGACAAAGGAGATGAGGGGGAATAAGCAATAGCCAATGACCCAATTCAAGACACAAGACTGTAAAACCAGAAAGCATCTCGTAGGATGATATATGTTGAGGTGCGATCGCAAAATTACCTGTGGCTAATCAAGAAAACAACGCCCAATCTCTCGCGCGAACCCCTTTATATCAAGTGGGTGTAGAACTTAAAGCACGCTTTACCAGCTTTGGCGGTTGGGAAATGCCCGTGCAATTTAGTGGCATTAGCCGCGAACACGAGGCTGTAAGAAATACAGCCGGAATGTTTGATATTTCCCACATGGGTAAATTTACTCTCCAAGGTAAAAATCTCATTTCCCAACTCCAGCCTCTAGTGCCTTCAGACTTAAGTCGATTACAACCCAATCAAGCACAATACACTGTATTGTTAAATCCCCAAGCGGGAATTATTGACGACATTATTGTTTATTACCAAGGTGAAGACACCACTGGTATACAGAAGGCATTTATCATCGTCAATGCAGCAACTTCTGGTAAAGATAAAGCATGGCTATTGCAACACCTTGACCTAGATAAGTTGCAATTCCAAGACCTTTCACCAGAAAAAGCCTTAATTGCTGTCCAAGGGCCAAAAGCGATTAAATATCTCCAGCCTTTAGTACAAGAAGACTTACAACCAATCAAAACTTTCGGACATTTAGCAACAACCCTACTAGGGAAATCTGCCTTCTTGGCCCGCACAGGCTACACCGGAGAAGATGGCTTTGAGGTGATGGTAGACCCAGATGTAGGAGTAGAATTGTGGCAAAATCTCCAGAATGCTGGTGTTATTGCTTGTGGACTTGGTGCGAGAGATACTCTGCGCTTAGAGGCAGCAATGGCACTTTACGGACAAGATATCGATGACACCACTACACCTTTAGAAGCAGGTTTGGGGTGGTTAGTTCACTTAGATACCAAAGGTGATTTTATTGGTCGGGAAGTTTTAGCACAGCAAAAAGCCGATGGAATGCAGCGTCGATTGGTAGGTTTACAAACCCAAGGACGCAACATTGCCCGTCATGGCTACCAAGTGTTATCAGCAGGTAGAGTTGTAGGAGAAGTTACCAGTGGCACTCTCTCGCCTACACTTGGCTATCCCATTGCCTTAGCCTACGTTCCTACCCAGCTAGCGTCCGTTGGTCAGCAGCTAGAAGTCGAAATTCGCGGCAAGGCTTACCCAGCAGTTGTGGTTAAACGTCCCTTTTATCGGTCAAAAAATCGTGTTGCCAACTGATAAGAGTCTAGGTTTTTGAGGAATAATGTGTTGTGAGTTACTCAATCTACAGTCAGGTTCATTACCAGATATAGCTTGGATGACTGTTGGGGCAATAATTTTTTGATAAGGGAGAGGAAGTGAAATGTCTTTTGAATATCCTCAAGATTTTAGATACCTGGATTCTCATGAATACGTGCGAATAGATGGCGAAATTGCCACCATTGGCATTACTGAGTTTGCCGTACATGAATTAGGTGATATCGTCTTTTTGGAACTGCCAGAAATTGGCGACGCTCTTACCAGGGGAGAAAACTTTGGCACAATTGAATCAGTAAAAGCCGTTGAAGAACTGAATTCACCAGTCACAGGCACAGTTATAGAACGCAATGAAGCCTTAATTAATTCTCCCGAGGAAGTGTCAGAAGACCCTTACGGAGAAGGGTGGTTTTTGAAAGTGCGCGTCAATGACCCTGGTGAAATTGAGGATGCCTTAACAGCAGATGAGTATCGCGCCCAGGTAGAAGGGGAGTAGGGAGTGGGGAGTGGGGAGTAGGGGGAGCAGAGGAGAACTTGTAGTAAGTCTTTCCCCTTTGTCCCTTTGCTCCATCTCTCCACTCCCCTTCCCTCGAAGATAAGTCACGAAATTTAGATAAACTGAGAAGTCACACCTACTTCTCATGAGTATTTATTGCAAAATATGAAATAGTACCATCTGGAGAGTAATTTGTGGTATTGAACGCCCCTATTCTCAAGTCTAATGAGCAGCAAGCGCTAGACGTAAAAAGTCAGAAGTTAAGTAGTTTTGTGCCAAGACATATTGGCCCTAACTCTGATGACATCCAACAAATGCTTCAGGTTTTGGGGTTTCCCAGCCTGGATGCCCTAATTGACAAAACAGTTCCTCAGACAATCCGGCTGAAGCAACCGCTAAAGTTACCAGAAGCAGAAAGCGAATACGCAGCACTGTCATCCTTAAAAAAGGTGGCTGCTAAAAATCAGGTTTTCCGCTCATACATCGGTATGGGATATTACGACAATATTACCCCACCTGTGATTGGGCGTAACATCCTAGAAAATCCTGGTTGGTATACTGCCTATACTCCTTATCAGCCAGAAATTGCCCAAGGGCGACTCGAAGCGCTGCTAAATTTCCAAACCCTGATTATTGACCTCACAGGTTTGGAAATAGCCAATGCTTCGTTACTTGATGAAGCCACAGCCGCAGCTGAAGCGATGAGCCTAAGCTATGGTGTTTCTAAAAATCAGGCAAATGCTTATTTTGTCTCTGGTGACTGTCATCCCCAAACTATCGACGTGTTACAAACACGGGCTAAACCATTAGGGATTAAGATCATTGTTGGCGATCATCAAACATTTGATTTTGATCTACCAATTTTTGGGGCTGTTCTGCAATACCCCGCAAGTGATGGCACTATTTACGACTACCGCGCTTTTATAGAAAAAGCCCATGCTAAGGGTGCATTGGTGACGGTAGCAGCAGATCCTTTAAGTTTAACTTTGCTCACCCCTCCTGGGGAATTTGGTGCTGATATTGCGGTCGGTAGCACCCAGCGCTTCGGTATTCCCTTGGGGTTTGGGGGGCCTCACGCGGCGTACTTTGCTACGAAGGAAGAGTATAAGCGGCTGGTTCCAGGGCGAATTGTGGGAGTATCCAAAGATGCTCAAGGTAAACCTGCATTGCGTCTGGCGTTGCAAACTCGCGAACAGCACATCCGCCGCGAAAAAGCTACTAGTAATATCTGTACTGCACAGGTGCTTTTAGCAGTGATGGCGAGTATGTACGCGGTCTATCATGGGCCAGATGGACTCAAGAAAATTGCAGAAAATATCCACAAGCTAACTTTAATGTTGGCAGCAGGATTAAAGCATTTGGGTTACAAAATTAGTTCTGAACATTTCTTTGATACATTGCGCGTGGAGTTGGGAACACGCACCCTAGAAGTAATTATCCAAGCTTGTCAAGCACGGAATATTAACCTGCGGATTTTTGATGACACTGCCGTTGGTATCTCTGTAGATGAAACAACTACAGTAAATGATTTGGTAGAGCTTTTGGAGATTTTTGCAGCGCCTGATAGTGTATTTCTCGGTTTTAAAGAAATTGGAGACTTAATTACAGCACAGCGCAAATCACATCTACAAAACTCAACCCTGTCCCGTACAAGCACCTATCTCACCCACCCAGTTTTTAACCGCTATCACTCAGAAACTGAGTTGTTGCGCTATCTGCACAAGCTAGAAAGCAAGGATTTATCGCTAACTACATCGATGATTCCTTTGGGTTCTTGCACAATGAAGTTGAATGCAACAGCAGAGATGATTCCGGTAAGTTGGGAGGAATTTGGCAAGATTCACCCATTTGCCCCCGCGTCGCAAACGCAAGGTTATCAAGTGCTGTTTAAGCAACTTGAGGAATGGTTAGCTGAAATTACCGGGTTTGCCGGAATTTCTCTGCAACCAAATGCTGGTTCTCAGGGTGAATATGCTGGACTTTTAGTGATTCGTCAATATCACGAAAGCCGTGGAGAAGGACATCGCAACGTCTGTTTAATTCCCACTTCGGCACACGGGACAAATCCAGCAAGTGCAGTAATGTGCGGGATGAAGGTGGTGGCAGTTGCCTGTGACTCACAAGGTAATATTGATGTTGATGACCTGAAGGCGAAGGCAGAAAAACACAAGCTAGAACTCGCCGCCTTAATGGTGACGTATCCCTCAACTCACGGTGTTTTTGAGGAACCAATTCAGGAAATCTGCGCTGTTGTTCATAGTCACGGTGGACAAGTTTACATGGATGGGGCAAATATGAACGCCCAAGTGGGGATTTGTCGTCCTGGGGATATTGGCGCAGATGTCTGTCATTTAAACTTGCACAAAACCTTCTGTATTCCTCATGGTGGCGGTGGCCCTGGTATGGGGCCCATTGGGGTTGCATCTCATCTCGTGCCATTTTTGCCTGGACATCCTGTTGTTACTATCGACACCTCAACTCAGCACTCTAATATTGGTGCTGTGGCGGCTGCGCCTTGGGGTAGTGCGAGTATATTGGTGATTTCTTGGATGTACATCGCCATGATGGGTGCTGATGGTTTGACCCAAGCAACTAAGGTGGCAATTCTCAATGCTAACTACATTGCCAAGAAACTGGAATCGTACTATCCGGTTTTGTATCAGGGGAAAAATGGTTTAGTTGCCCATGAATGTATTTTAGATTTGCGATCGCTCAAAAAATCAGCTGCGATCGAAATCGATGATGTCGCCAAGCGTCTCATGGATTACGGTTTCCATGCGCCGACTGTCTCCTGGCCTGTAGGGGGTACAATCATGGTGGAACCTACAGAAAGTGAATCTAAGCAAGAGTTGGATCGTTTCTGTGATGCGTTGATTTCTATTCGCCAAGAAATTGCCGAAATAGAAGTTGGCAAGGTGGATATCCAAGATAATGTTTTGAAGAACGCACCCCACACTGCTGAAAGTTTGATTACTAGAGAATGGAATCATCCTTATTCTCGTGAACAAGCTGCCTATCCTGCACCTTGGACTCGTGAGTATAAATTCTGGCCTGCTGTTGGTCGTATTGATGCGGCTTTTGGCGACAGGAATTTTGTTTGTTCTTGTCTGCCAATGGATGCTTATTCTTCATAAAACCATACACTGTTAAAACTTGCTCCCCCCAACTTTCTGGAAACGAGAGTTGGGGGGATTTTTAAAGAATTAGGCATCACGAATTGAATTATTTTGGCCATAAACCACCTGTGTTGATGTAGTGTTAAGAGTTAGATTGCGATAAATGGGCTTTTGAGCTTGACGGTTGCAGGTTTGATGTGGAAAGTTGCACCTTTGAACCTCAAGCTGCAAGTTTAGGGCTATATGATTGCACCATTCTTCACTATATTTTAGGTATGGGGGAACAACGCACTTGGTTAATGAGTAATAAAAATCGAACCGCAGAGGCGCAGAGGACACAGAGGAGGAGAGAAGAGGGAGTGTTAGCAAATCTTAGTGAAAGTATTGCTGTTATATGGTGGTAAATGGGATAAATTTTGTCATCTGTCGTTAGGATAGGTTACAGGTGTAAAAATTATCTCTACCTATAGCGAAGATGAGTATTGATATTGTAGTTAATGCACTTAAGAGTATTGCTAAACCTGTGGGTTCTCTAGTTATTAATCAAGTTCAACGCAATGAAACTGTAGTTAGAACCTTAAAACAATTCAATTTTGACCCGGTACAGCCACCCAAAGATATTGATGGTGTTTATGTTTACTCTTTAATTGAGTATGGTGTGGGTAAGCCGGAAGCAATTTTGAATCTTTTTCGAGAACGAGAGATTAAAAGTGCTTTTTGGAGTGCTTATACTTCTAATAATCCTTTGGGTTTCTACAAGGAAGTAGAAAAGTTTTTGCAGGGGAAGGATTTAGCTTATGATATCCGATTGTTGAGAATTGAAGTGCGATCGCAGTTAGAGGAGTTTGGGGAAATATTTATTAAGGTTGCTAAAAAAACTAAATCGAAAGAGTTTGAGCCTTTTCCAGAATGGAATTTAGACGAGTACTCAGCAGAATTTAAGTCGTTAATTAGAGAAAAAATTCGCTCGTTTTGTGGTCGTCAGTTTATTTTTGACGCATTTAAGCAATTTTGCAATAAAAATCGCAGTGGTTATTTTACAGTAGTGGGTGATGCGGGGATGGGGAAGAGTACCATTGCTGCTAAATACGTCTGGGATAATAAATCACCATGCTATTTTAATATTCGCTCTGATGGTCGCAATCGAACGGAGCTATTTCTTGAAAGTATTCGCAAACAATTAATTAAGCGTTACCAGTTGCAGAATGCCGAGAAAGCTAATTTAGCAGATTTACTAGAACAGGTTAGCAAAAAACTGACTGCTAGCGATCGTCTGGTAATTGTAGTTGATGCGCTGGATGAAGTGGAACAAGAAGCAGGGGGAAATCTTTTAGATTTACCGCCGTCGCTTCCTGAACGTGTTTATTTTCTGCTGACTAGACGACCCT
Source organism: uncultured Acetobacteraceae bacterium (assembly GCA_964658545.1). Taxonomy (GTDB): domain Bacteria; phylum Cyanobacteriota; class Cyanobacteriia; order Cyanobacteriales; family Nostocaceae; genus Nostoc. The sequence continues at coordinate 6,888 of CAZZZY010000076.1, forward strand.
ATACTATAGATAAAAAACGCTTGTCTGCACCAGATGTCCCGGTCGATGAGCTAGATTTAAGCGCAACTAAGTATGTTGATTTGAGTCGTGAAGACATTAAGAAGTATATTCGGTTCTTTTTAAATGACGATGAAGACTATAAGAAGGCACTTAGACAATGGATTCAAGACCGCAAAATTGATGAGAATGATTTTATTGAGCAGGTAGCAACTAAGAGTGAAAATAATTTCATGTACCTGCGTTATGTTTTACCAGGAATTGCTAAAGGGGACTATAATGACCTGAGTTTAAAGCAATTACCCGATGGTCTTCAAGATTATTATCAAGTTCATTGGGTACGGATGGGGATGGATGAGAAACCCCAAGAATTAAAGGTATTTATCCTGTTTATTTTAGTGGAGATTGGTACACCAATTCCCTGTGAGATGATAGCGGCTATTACCGAACAAGATGAATATGATGTGCAATCAGTTTTAGATGAGTGGGTTGAGTATTTAAAGCCGCAGGATTTAGAGGGAGAAAACTGCTACAGCATCTATCATGCAAGTTTTTTAGACTTCTTGAAAGCAAAACGGGTTTTGGATTCCAAACGCAAGCTATTTCAAGAGGTTAATCAGCGCATTGCAGACTACCTTGTAAGGAAGATGGCGTGAAATGGGAAGTTTTGCTGACAAGTTAGCGGCAGAAAGTCCCGCTTTTCAACGTGCTTACTTGGGTAGTTTAGCGCCAAGCTTGGTGAAGTCGGGAAAGTTGGAGAAGTATTACCAAATCTTGACTGATTTTGATTTTCTGTTAGCGAAGCTTAATCATCCTGAGTTTGGGGTACAGCTGCTAATTGAAGATTTTGATTTGATTGATCGTGAAGAGACATTAAATTACCCAGAATATAACTCTGAGAAAGTCACAAGTCTCAAATTGATTCAAGGGGCATTGAGACTGTCAGCGCATATTTTAGTAGTAGATAAGCAACAACTAGCGAGTCAACTATACGGACGGTTACTAAATGAGAAAATGTCAGAGGAGATTCAGGAATTATTCGCACAAATAAAGCAAAAGACAACTACTCCTTGGCTGTGTCCCTTAACTCTTAGCTTAACCCCAGCAGGGGGACACTTACTCCGTACCCTGACTGGTCATAGTTCCTCGGTACAAGCAATCGCTGTCACCCCCAATGGGCAGCAGGTGATTTCCGCCTCCCGTGACAACACCCTCAAAGTCTGGAATCTGACAACAGGGGAAGAACTGTTCACCCTCAATGGTCATAGTCAATGGGTAAAAGCGGTCGCAGTCACCCCCAATAGCAAACAGGTGATTTCTGCTGCCAATGACAATACCCTCAAAGTCTGGAATCTGGAAACTGGAGAGGAACAATTCACTCTTAAAGGTCATAGTGATTGGGTAAATGCAGTCGCAGTCACCCCAAATGGCAAACAGGTGATTTCCGCATCTGATGACAGAACCCTCAAAGTCTGGAATCTGGAAACTGGAGAGAAACAATTCACTCTTAAAGGTCATATTGATTCAGTAAAAGCAGTTGTCGTTACCCCCAATAGTAAACAGGTGATTTCTGGTGCTAATGACAATACCCTTAAAGTCTGGAATCTGGAAACTGGAGAGAAACAATTCACTCTTAAAGGTCATAGTGATTGGGTAAATGGAATCGCTATCACCCCTAATGGTAAACAGGTGATTTCCGCTTCCCGCGACTTTAGCTGCAAAATATGGAATCTGAAAACTGGGGAGCAACAATTCACCCTCACTGGTCATATTGACTCAGTAAAAGCAGTCACTGTTACCCCCAATGGTAAACAGGTAATTTCTGCTTCCTTTGACAACACCCTCAAAGTCTGGAATCTGGAAACTGGGAAGGAACAATTTAGCCTCATCGGTCATAGTGACTGGGTAAATGCAGTTGCCGTTACTCCGAATGGGCAGCAGATGATTTCTGCATCCTCTGACAAGACTCTCAAGGTCTGGAATCTGGCATGGGAGGAACAATTCACTCTTAAAGGTCATAGTGACTGGGTAAATGCAGTTGCTGTCACTCCAAATGGGCAGCAGGTGATTTCTGCATCCTCTGACAAGACCCTCAAAGCCTGGAATTTGGCAACTGGGAAGGAACAATTCACCCTCAAGGTTCACAGAGTTTTGGTCAACGCAGTCGCTGTCACCCCAAATGGCAAACAGGTAATTTCCGCTTCCCGTGACAACACCCTCAAAGTCTGGAATCTGGAAACCAGGGAGGAACAATTCACCCTTAAAGGTCATAATTACTCGGTAAAAGCAGTCGCTGTCACCCACAATAGCAAACAGGTGATCTCCGCATCCGCTGACAACACCCTCAAAGTCTGGAATCTAGCAACCGGGGAAGAACTGTTCACTCTTAAAGGTCATAGTGACTCGGTAAATGCAGTTGCTGTCACTCCGAATGGACAGCAGGTGATTTCTGCATCCGCTGACAACACTCTCAAAGTCTGGAATCTGGCAACAGGGGAGGTCATTGCCACTTTCACAGGGGAAAGTTACATCGTTTGCTGTGCAGTAGCACCCGATCGCATGACAATTGTGGCAGGAGATGCTTCAGGTCGGCTGCATTTTTTGCGTCTTGAGAACATAAAAGAGGCATGAGGAGGGAAGTAATTTCATCTGCCAAAGATTTCATTGACAGTAATGTTTACATTAGGGAAAGCTTTAATTGATAAAGTTTGACCGCTAGCGAACTTTTGCATTAGCTGATATCCTGCGGCTGTTGGTTGTTGATAAACTTCGACAATTTGCTCGTTAATATCTACTAACCAAACTTCAATTATGTTTGCTTCTGCATATAAAGGAATTTTCTCTTCCCGGTCATACATCACAGTCGAATCAGCTACTTCAATTAATAAAAAAATATCCTGGGGTTGGGGGTGTGCAGTGGCGTAGAAATCATCACGGGGTTTAAGTAATGCGACATCTGGCTGAGGTTCTGAGTTATTGTTCAACGCGACCGGATTTTGAGCAGCAAGTATAACGCGTTTACCCAACAGCTGCACCAACAGATTAACTAGTCGATTTACACAAGCCGCGTGTTTTGTTCCAATAGGCGACATATCAATAATCTCTCCCCGAATCAATTCCACTCGGTCATCTTCTGTGAGAATCCCCGACTCAACCATCTTATGATATTGCTCAATTGTGAATTTCCGTCTTAGCAATTGTACAGTCACGATCGCCTCCACTGTTGCCTTATCTTTTAATTATTGTCCAAAATTATGAACTTACCACCCAGACCACTCAATGCAATCAATTCCAGAGGACATCCCACGGAGTTTGAGGAAATCATTCAAGAAAAAAGCCACAACTTTGTCGGTCGTGAATTTGTCTTCACGGCTATTAACAACTTTCTCCACCGCCACCGCCAGGGTTACTTCACTATCATTGGCGCACCCGGTAGCGGTAAAAGTGCCATCCTCGCCAAATATGTAACAAACAATCCTCAAGTTATTTATTACAATGCCGAACTTGAGGGTAAAAATCGTGCTGACGAATTTCTCGTAAATATCTGTACGCAACTAATTAATCAATACTCGCTTAATTACGCCTCCCTCCCTGATAACGCCACAGAGGGAAGTTGGTTTTTCTCTAATCTTCTCCAGCAAATCAGCGATAAGTTAGAACCTCATCAAAAACTGTTAATTGCTATTGATGGGTTGAATTGCATTGACCGCAACAGCCAACCACCTGGGACTAATCTGTTTTATCTCCCCCGCTATCTCCCGGATGGGGTCTATTTTCTCCTCACTCGTAGACCTTTCTTGCGGGAGAAGTCGGGTTTATTAATTGAAACGCCGTTCCAAAATCTTGATTTAGCAGATTATCCAGAAGAAAATCGGCAGGATATTCAAGCGTGTATTCAAAGATACCTAACCCCCCTAGCCCCCCTTCCCTACGAGGGAAGGGGGGTACAAGAAGATTACTCCCCTCCCCTCGCAGGGGAGGGGTTGGGGGAGAGGTCAAATCTTAAATCTTGGTTGAGTAATCACCAGATTAATGAGGAAGAATTCTGCGTAGATGCAAAGCAGCTTGCCGTTGGGCATCGCATCACCACTTTGAGCGAAAATAATTTTATGTATGTTAGCCACATCATAGGTGCGATACCTTCTCTGCGAGACGCTACGCGAACGGTAAGCTCCGCTAACGCAGAAAATTTCTACCCGGAATCTTTCGAGTACAATCAACTCCCACCTGGTTTAGAAGCATATTATCAGCAGCATTTACACAAAATGATTCCACCTGGACAAGGGACGGAATATAGCACAGATGTGTTAAATGTCTTAATACAGCAACAAAAAGCAATATCTGTAGATGCTATAGCTAATATAATCAATACAGATGAATACGAAGTTGAAGAAGTTCTAGAAAGTTGGCTTGAATTCTTACACCAAGAACAAATTGACGGAGGAATCCATTATACTCTCTATCATTCCAGCTTCCGTTACTGGTTAAGTACACAACAAATATAATCTGATTATTGACTATTGATTAATTGCTGCAATTCTTCCTTTACAGATAAAGGCTGATACCCCAATGCAAAAGCTTTAGAACTATCTAAAGAAACATCTGCTGGTCTAGGTGCTGCCATTTTCACATCGTGTTGTCGGCAAGATTTCAGTCCGGTGGCGGGAATTTGAAATACTTCTACTAATATCTGTCCAAAATCGTAACGTGAAATCCGCTCTTTGCCACCTAAGTGAATGATGCCGTTAACTTTTTCTAATGCTAATATAAGTCCTTTGGCGGCAGTTGTTCCACTTACGGGTGTCCGAAATTCATCTATAAATAAACTGAGTTCTTTTTCTGCTTTTAAAGTTTCAATAAATGGCTGAATAAAGCTTTTGGCTGTGGGTGTTGCTGCACCAAACATCAACGGCATCCGACACACTGCGGTCATGGGATACCTTTCTAGCATATCTGCTTCTGCGATCGCTTTTTGCTCACCGTAAAGGTTGACAGGACACACGGCATCTGTTTCTCTATATGGAGCATTTAAGCCATCAAAAACTAAGTCAGTTGAGGTAAAAGCACAAGGAATAGAATTTTCCGCGCAAAGTCCGGCAATATTGCAGGATGCTATGACGTTAATTGCGTGCGATTCTTCAGGGTGGGTTTGACAAAAATTTGGTTGCGAATGTGCAGCAGTATGAATTACTCCTGCTGGTTTGATATCATTAAATATTCGTTTCAATTCCTGAAAATTTGTTAAGTTCGCTTTTAACATTTTCATGCCAGGAATCTCTAAAGGATGGGATAAATAAGTACCATAGACTTCCCATTCTGGTTTTGCAAGTTGGCAAAGATGCCATCCTAAAAAACCACTTGCTCCGGTGATTAACAATTTTTTCATGTATAATCGCCAACCATTCAAGAAACAATCATTGCTACAGCAAGCTTATATTCTACACTGAGTGGTGGTGACAAAATACTATTGCAGTAATTCCTGAAACTGCTTTTCACTACGAATTTTGCTAAAGTCTGGATCAGTTTGTGCTAATTTCTTATATTTGTCAGGAACCAGCTTGATTGCTTTGTCTAGGTTCTCAATTGCTAATTCGAGATTGCTTTCTAATGCATAAGAGCAAGCTTTGTTGTAATATACTTGGTGCAAATCTGGCTTGATGGCGATCGCTCTATCATAAGATGTAATAGCATCTTGGTAGCGGTGCAACTTTGTCAGAGTAATGCCTCGGTTTATTAAAGCTTCATATTTGTCGGGTTGAATAGCGATCGCTTTGTCGTAAGATGCAAGAGCATCTTGGTAGAGTTGCAACGATGTTAAGGCTATGCCACGATTATACCAAGCTTCATATTTGTCGGGTTGAATGGCGATCGCTTTATCGTAAGATGCAAGAGCATCTTTGTAGCGTTGTAAGGATGTTAAGGCTATACCACGGTTAATCCAAGCTTCAGGATTCTCTACTTTGATGGCGATCGCTTTGTCGTATGCTTTTATTGCGTCTTCATAACGTTGCCCATCTAATAAATGATTGCCTTGATGAAAGAAATCATCTGCTTTTTGGGTAGCCTTCGCCTCTATGAAAAGCTGGGTTACATTACTTTCTTGTACAACTTGTGTAGTATTTTCTATCGATGAGTTCGCCCCACCACTACAGCCAAATGCAAAGAAAGTTATCAAGCCAGATGCAACTAAGCAGCGCCTCAAAACCATGCTGTACCTACAAAACTTATAAAATGATGTTAAAGTTGTTCATTTTTTGAACACTATCAAAATGCACTAGTTTTTACCTATTAATCTCCTTATATTTTCAGAAATAACTTTGTTGATGCATAGAAGCTTATTCAAATCAAACGCATATCACATTATCATATTAAATACACATAAAGCAATTTTTTACAGCCTATTTCACTCAAAAAACAATTATAGCGGTTCTCAATTGCATGAAATACAGACCTAACAAGCACAGCCCCAACCCTTGTAGCGTTGGGGAGTAAGATTCAAAGCCTCTCTCCTAAAAGGCTATGGTGTACACACAATTCGAAAAATCCTCTAACTATGTTTTTGTCAAAGTGAAACTGTCACAGTTACCGACATCCCGCCCAGAACTGTAGTTCTGGGCTGATAGCCCAAGTCCACGCT
>CAZZZY010000077.1:0-13462 GCA_964658545.1 uncultured Acetobacteraceae bacterium
TAAGATAGCAAGGCTTCCCAATTTATGAGGAATAGCCTCGCTTGACTCCATAATTCTATTGGTCTGACATTCCCTCCATAGGCAGGAGTCCTGATTCCCCGGCAATGCTTAGTATGGTGTAGAGAGTTTTATATGCTAGTACGTCACGGTGCAGACTTTGCATTGTTAAACTATGACGATGATCCTAATCTCGGCAAGCGCCATGAATTTTAAGTTTTTTAAATAGTTTTTTAACTATTTAAAATGATTTGTTTATGGAATTATACCTGAAATTGCTAGATTTAACCCATACACTCAATAATTAAATATGAATGATCCCGCCATCTACAACTCGATCAAACAACTAAACCCAGTTTCAGGGAAAGAAGGCTAAATGAAGAAAAAGATTTGATTTACATCAGGAGACGAATTACAGCAAGAAATTGTGTAACTAACAAAATCAGGTTGGTAAATTAAACGCAAATGCTGGAAACTATTCCTAGTAGTCAGTCAGTGGATTTACAGCTGATAACGTACCAGGAAGAAATAGCTATGGCTATGAATAGACAACTGATACCATTTCACTTTAATTTTGATACAAGTAGGCAGCAAGGGGGCAGGGGGCAGGGAGCAGAGGGAAAGAATTAAAGACCAATCATTTGTATCAGATATTTCGTTAAATGGTATGACAACTAACAAATTGAGTGGATAAACTCTACTGGCTAGACCAAATTAAACTACAAGACCGGGCCCAAGTAGGTGACAAAGCGTTTTACTTGAGCAGAATCATGCAGCGTGGCTATCCGGTGGTGCCTGGTTTTGTCATTTCAGCAGAAAATTTGCGGCAATTTCTCGAAAATCTCAATAGTTCAGAGTCATTAGTGGCTGACTTACCCCATTCTTCATTACACCTAGATGTAGCTAATTGGCGTCAACTTCAGCAGGTTGCTGGTCGCTTGCGCCAAGAAATTCTCACTGCGACTGTGCCACAGCAGTGGGTGAGGACAATTTGCCAAGCAGCTAGAGAATGGCCAACTGGCTGTTTGATTCTTCGACCGACCTTGGCAGTATCAACTGCTACCCCAAGTATGAAGAATACATCTGGTTTGCTAGAGTCGGTGTTTTGCCAGTGCGAACCTGAAGCGATCGCTTGGGCATTAAAGCGCACTTGGAGCCAGATATTTCGTGCTAGAAGTCTCCTATATTGGCAGCGAGCCGGAATTAATCTGCAACAAATAAATCTCGCAGTTCTAGTGCAACCTGTTGAGAATGCGATCGCCAGTGGCTTGCTCAAAGCCAACCCCTCTGGATGGGAAATTGAAGCGACTTGGGGATTAGGAGTTGCGATCGCTCAAGGCGAAGTCCAGCCAGATGTCTACTACATTCAACAAGCAACCGGGGTTGTACTTGAGCAACAGTTGGGTAATAAAATGCTGGCTTATGCTGTGGATGATGCAGCACCTGAAACTTTTTCGCAACCCACCTCGAACTCAGCACTAACGCCAGATCACACTTGTCTGAGTACCTACATACTTCAGGAAGCTCAACAAAAACAGTACGCTTTACAAGATGAATACTTACAACAAATAATTGCTCTGGGAACTCAACTGGTAAGTGAACTAGGTAAAACCTTTGCCATTAAATGGACTATCACTCAACAAACCACATCTGGCAAGCTTTACATAACACAAGTTAGTTCTTCCCAATCTGTAATTCCCCACCGACAATTGATCAGGGGACTAGGAGCAGCTGGGGGAAGTGTTGTGGCCACTGCCCTAGTAGTTACTGATTCACAACAGAAACCCGAACAACTACCCAAGGGAGTGATTTTAGTAGTACCAACTATTACACCTGATTGGCTACCATTATTGCAACAAGTTGCTGGTATCATCACAGAAGAAGGTGGATTAACCAGCCATGCTGCAATTCTTGCTAGAGAATTAGGGATTACAGCAGTAGTAAACGCAACATCTGCCACAACCTTAATTCAAACTGGCGAACGACTGCTGCTTGATGGCGACAGAGGCGAAGTTTATCGAATCAAAGGAAACTCAAAGGAGGAGATGGAAAGAGGTAGAGAGCATGAAAGTGGGAGACTGGGAGGAGAAAATTTTCTTTCCCCAAATTACCCCAACCCCAAAGCATCCCATCTTCCTGTTACTTCTCATCTACCCATGATTGCTACTCAATTGCTAGTTAACTTGAGTCAGTCCAGTTTAATAGAACAAGTGCAAAATTTCCCTGTGGATGGGGTGGGATTGTTGCGCTCAGAATTGATGGTGCTAAATATATTGGATGGGCAACATCCCCATAGTTGGATTTTAGGCGGTCGTCAGGCAGAATTATTAGAGCTATGGTCTGAGCAGATTATGCAGTTTGCCCGTGCTTTTGCACCAAGACCAGTTTTTTATCGTTCTTTAGATTGGCGATCGCAGGATTTACCATCGTTGAGTGATAGTTTACAATCTTCGCCGCAGTCGATGTTGGGTGAGCGCGGCACTTTCAGCTATTTACGAAATCCCGCAGTCTTTGAGTTGGAACTGCAAGCTTTAGTGAGTGTACAACAAGCTGGTTACAGTAACGTCAATCTACTGTTGCCCTTTGTGCGGACTGTGGAAGAATTTGTCTTTTGCCGTCGCAAAGTTGAGCAAACTCTTTTAACTGAGGTGTCGCAGTTTCAATTGTGGATGATGGCAGAAGTACCAAGTGTACTGTTTTTATTGCCAGAATATGTTGTAGCAGGTGCAGCAGGAATTTCCATTGGTACAAACGACCTAACGCAATTATTGCTAGGAGTGGATCGAGAACAAGGACAGCTAGCAAAAGTATTTAATGAACGCCATCCCGCAGTTATGAGTGCGATCGCTCAACTGATCCAAATGGCTAAAAGTGCCGGGATACCTTGTTCAATCTGCGGTCAAGCACCAGCCCTCTATCCAGAAATTATTGATAAATTAGTGGAATGGGGCATAACTTCCATTTCCGTTGAACCGGAAGCAGTCGAGCGAACATACCAGGCGATCGCTCGTGCTGAACAACGCCTAATTTTAGAAGCTGCACGACGACAACTTCATTAAATATATTTTCGGCGTAAGACCTTTTTCTCTTTTTCTCTTTTGCCTTGTTTGGTGATTGCAATTATATTTTGAGAATTGCGGGTTTATTTGCGATCGCCTAACAGTTTCTTGAATATTGTGCATATACTGAAGATTTTGTCAAGGTTTTTAGTGCGATCGCAATTTTGTATAGGTTGACCATTATCTGATCGATAACAGTCACTCAGTGAATTACCCCTACACATTAAATCGGAACAACATTACATCCCCTTCCTGCACAACATACTCTTTCCCTTCACTGCGAACCAACCCTTTTTCCTTCGCAGCATTCATCGAACCAGTTGTGATCAAATCTTTATAAGCAACAGTTTCAGCACGAATAAATCCCCGCTCAAAATCACTGTGGATTACACCAGCAGCTTGAGGTGCAGACATTCCGGCATTAATTGTCCAAGCGCGGGTTTCTTTCGGGCCGCAGGTGAAATATGTCCGCAAGCCTAAAAGCATATAAGTTGCACGAATTAAAGACTTCAAACCGCCTTCCTCCACACCCAAAGATGCAAGAAAATCAGCTTTATCTGACTCTGGTAATTCTACTAACTCAGCTTCGACTTGGGCAGAAACTATCACAACTTGGGCATTTTCTGTCGATGCAATTTGCCGCACTGTTTCCACAAAATGATTACCAGTTGCCAACTCATCTTCAGATACATTGGCGGCGTAGATAATCGGTTTATAAGTGAGCAGTTCTAGTCCTTTAATAATTTCTGCTTCTTCTTCATTCAAGCTTACCTGACGCACCGATTTCCCTTCATTTAAAGCCGCAGCTAATTTTTCTAAGACTGTGATTTCAAACTGTGCATCTTTACTGGTACGAGCTTGTTTGCGAGTGCGGTCAATTCGCCGTTCAATTTGTGATAAATCTGATAAACCCAGTTCTATATTAATGATTTCAATATCTCGTGCTGGGTCAACAGAACCAGCGACGTGGATAATATCGTCATTTTCAAAACAGCGTACCACATGGACGATCGCATCAACTTCCCGGATGTGGGATAGGAATTGATTCCCTAGTCCTTCACCCTGACTTGCACCTTTAACTAAACCGGCAATATCTACAAATTCAACCCGCGCCGGAATAGTTTGTGCCGAACTGGCAATCTTAGCAAGAACATTTAACCGCTCATCCGGTACTGCGACAACGCCGACATTCGGTTCAATCGTGCAAAAAGGGAAGTTAGCTGCTTCTGCTTTAGCATTAGCAACTACAGCATTAAATAAAGTAGATTTTCCGACGTTGGGAAGTCCGACAATTCCGGCTCTTAGCATTTTGGATTTTAGATTTTGAATTTTGGATTATATTACCAGGGTAATTTAAACAGGTTCTGGTATGGTTTGGGGAATAGGCCCTGGAACTGTTTGAGGAATAGGAGCCGGGACTGGTTCTGGTACAGGCCCCGGTAAGGGTTGGGGTATCGCTGGCCCCGGTACAGGTTCAGGCCTAGGTAGCGGGTTCGGGCTAGGATTGGGAATTTGTGGTTCGGGTATAGAAATCGCAGTGGGATTAATCATGGTAAGTCTAAATTAAATTATTCAACCTTCCCAACCTAGATGACAACCTCATCTCTTGACATCTCCCCAAATAGCTACATTCACGAACACTTCCTTTAAGAATTTACCGTTTTTAAACGCTCCAGGTAGCAAAGTAAACGCAAAAGTACGCAGAGTATTGCCAAATTTCATTCGTAGCGAATGGATTAAAACAAACTTTGCGTTCCTCTGCGTTTCCCTCTGCGCGACGGCAGTCGCTACAACGGGGGGAACCCCCGCAACGCGCTGCCTCCCCTTTGCGTTTAAACTTCAACCCTCAATTCGGCTCCTTTACCTTTCCTCCCACCTCTGGGACTGGATCGTAACCACCTGGATGAAACGGATGACAGCGTAAAATCCGCCGAGTTGCCATCCAGCTACCACGTAACACTCCAAATCGTTCAATGGCTCCAATAGCATACATCGAACAAGTTGGTTGAAAGCGACAAGTCGGGAGAAACAAAGGTGATATAAACATTCGATAGCCCCGAATCAGCCAAATCAATAATAATTTCATTGCAGTTGCCTAAATCTTATAAATTAGTAACAGAGGTAAAATTTTTCATTTTGTTATATCTTTGTTGATTACATTTTCTCACTTAATCTCAATTCCGGTTTTATGGCTGCAAATTGCGATTGCTGCAATTTGGGTGTTACTCATCCTCGTGATTGCATGGGTAGTAAACCGCTTTGCCAACGAGCCAGAAATCGTGCGAAAGATAGTTCATATTGGCACTGGTAACGTGATTTTACTTGCTTGGTGGCTAGATATTCCCGCCAGTGTAGGGATTACAGCTTCCATTCTAGCGAGTGTAATCACCTTATTATCCTACCGATTACCTATTCTTCCTGGCATCAATAGCGTTGGACGGCAAAGTTTCGGGACATTTTTTTACTCTGTTAGTTTCGGTATTTTAGTTGCCTCTTTTTGGTACTTGCAACAACCCCAGTACGCAGCACTAGGAATTTTGATCATGACTTGGGGAGATGGACTAGCGGCCTTAATTGGGCAACGTTTTGGTACACACAAGTATAAAGTCTTTGGCACACAAAAAAGTTGGGAAGGTTCCCTAACTATGATGCTCGTTAGCTATTTAATCAGTATTTTGATTTTAGTTGGAACTCAAGGAAACAGTTGGCAAACTTGGGTAATATCACTCGTGGTTGCATTTATCGCTACTGGTTTAGAGGCTTTTTCGTTTCTGGGTATTGACAATTTGACAGTGCCTTTAGGTAGTGCAGCCCTTGCCTTCTTTTTAAGTCAGTTAGTCTTGTATTCATAATTCAGCAAATAAGAGATGCTTAACCGATACGTTTCTCTAAACCCTCTATAATTTTGTTCTATTATTAGTATTCAGTAAATTTACATTGAAGAAAAAAACTCAATCGTAATAGCATATATCCTCCTTTCTTCGAGAAAATCAACTAACCTAGAAATAACATTCTCAAATACTGGATAAAGTCATGGTTCAGCAAGTTCTAATCAATGATGATGATTACTATGTGCCAGATGCCAACCAGCTAGTAACTGAAGATGATATACCTGTGGACAATTTTGCATCTGCCAAACAACAACGCCTTTTAGTCGGATCTCTTTACAGTTCTCTACAAAACCAAACTTTTTTAGCTGAAGCTAATGTAGGTATTTACTACACAGACCTTCAGCCCCCCATTGTACCTGATGTCTTTCTTAGCTTAGATGTTCAAGTACCTCAAAATTGGTGGGAAAAACAAAATCGTTGTTATATGGTTTGGCGTTTTGGCAAACCTCCCGAAGTTGTCCTCGAAATTGTCTCTAATAAAGAAGGTGATGAACTAGGCAAAAAACTGGGAATTTATGAACACATGCGGGCTAGTTACTACATCGTATATGACCCAAATCAGCAATTAGCAGAAAAAATGCTGCATATTTATGAACTTAGGGGAACACGCTACTTTGAAACTTCAGAAACTTGGTTAGAACAAGTTGGTTTAGGTGTAACTTTGTGGGAAGGTAAATTTGAAGATAGACAGGATACCTGGTTACGCTGGTGTTACCAAGATGGTACTGTTTTGCTAACTGGAGATGAACGTGCTGAACAAGCTGAACAACGCAACCAAATCTTAGCAGAACGGCTACGAGCTATGGGTATTGATCCCGAAACTCTTTAGGATATTCATGTAAAAACGCGAAAATTTATGCGTCTTTACATGAGCAAGAAATGTCACTAATTAGCGGATTTTGTAAACTCATTTACTCTGTGCCAAACCTTCTCTAATAAATCAGGATTATTCACATCAAACCATTCAATTTGGGGATATCCTCGAAACCAAGTGCATTGTCGCTTGGCAAATTGCCGTGTATGCAAAATTATTAATTCTTTCGCTTCATTTAAGGAAATATCTCCAGCTAAATATTGCTTGATTTCTTGATAGCCCAAAGTATTCAACAAAGACAAATCAGCGCCATATTTTCGACAAAGATATTCCACCTCCGCAACTAAACCATCTGCTATCATTTGCTCAGTCCGCTGTTTAATCCGATTCCCCAACTTTTCAACATCGCAATCCAAACCGATTTGCAAAATCGGATAATTCGGGGGATTCTCCCCTTGTTGTTCGGAAATCGGATATCCAGTCACATAATATACCTCTAATGCTCTTAAGGTTCGCACTGAATCATTAGCATGAATCTTTTGTGCTGCAATAGGGTCAACTTGTTGTAACATGGCGTAGAGTTGTGCTTGACCGAGAGATTCAAGTTGCGATCGCAATTCCATTTGTGGTGCGACTCTAGGAATTTTCATCCCTTGGACAATGGAACGAATATATAAACCAGTGCCACCAACTAGTAAAAGTGGCGTAACATTAACAGAAGCAATTAAGGCTTGTGTTTGTTCCTGGTAGTCTGCTACTGTCATTGTGTCTGTTGGCTCGCAGATATCTATTAGATAGTGCGGCACTAATTTTTGTTCAGCCACAGCTGGTTTCGCCGTACCAATATCAAGCTCACGGTAAACTTGACGAGAATCGGCACTAAGAATTACAGAACCTAACCGCATTGCCAAAGCCAAAGCTAAACCCGATTTACCCGTTGCCGTCGCCCCACAAATCACAATTAATTTAGTCATTAGTCATTAAGGTATTCTCACTCTGTGCCTTTGCCCCATCTTGCATGGTACTGCAACCCCAGTATAAACTTCTCTTGGAAATGCCCTACAGACGCTAGCAAGGCTTTTGTGTTACAATTTTGGAGTGTTTTTACTTTTATTTATTTTTAGGCGAGTTTAACCCCACGCATCAGGAGAGTTTATATGACGAGCAGTTACAGTGCCGATCAGATTCAAGTTCTGGAAGGTCTGGAAGCCGTCCGCAAACGACCAGGAATGTACATCGGTACCACCGGGCCGCGAGGACTCCACCATTTAGTTTACGAAGTGGTGGACAATTCAATCGATGAGGCCTTGGCGGGTCACTGCACTCATATAGAAGTGGATATTAACGCTGATGGTTCCGTGACTGTAACAGATGATGGTCGCGGTATTCCCGTCGATACTCACTCACGCACCGGAAAATCGGCTTTGGAAACCGTAATGACGGTACTACACGCTGGTGGTAAGTTTGGCGGCGGTGGCTATAAGGTTTCTGGAGGATTACACGGGGTTGGTATTTCTGTTGTTAATGCCCTATCTGAGGTTGTAGAAGTTACAGTTTGGCGAGATAAAAAGGTTTATCTCCAACGCTATGAACGCGGTATCCCAGTTACTGAACTGCAAGCAAAGCCTTATAAAGAAGCTAGAACTGGAACTTCTGTCACCTTCAAGCCAGATACCCAAATCTTTACAACTAGCATCGAGTTTGATTACATCACTTTATCAGGTCGCCTACGGGAGTTGGCGTATCTGAATGCAGGTGTCAAAATTACCTTTACTGACCATCGTTTAGAACTACTAAAAAGCGATACACCGAAGGTAGAATCCTACAATTACAAGGGTGGTATTAAAGAATATATCGCCTACATGAACCGCGAGAAGCAACCGTTGCATGAAGAAATTATCTATGTGCAGGGAGAACGCAACAACGTACAAGTGGAAGTTTCCTTGCAATGGTGTACTGATGCTTACACGGATAATGTGCTAGGCTTTGCCAACAATATTCGCACGGTGGATGGTGGTACGCACTTAGAAGGATTGAAGGCGGTTTTGACTCGGACATTAAATGCGATCGCCCGTAAGCGCAATAAAATTAAAGAGAATGAAACTAACCTCAGTGGCGAACACGTCCGCGAAGGTTTGACAGCCGTAATTTCCGTTAAAGTCCCAGACCCGGAATTTGAAGGACAAACCAAAACCAAACTCGGTAACACTGAAGTGCGGGGGATTGTCGATTCTCTGGTGGGAGAAGTTCTCACCGAGTATCTAGAATTTCATCCGGCGATCGCAGATTCAATTTTAGATAAAGCTATCCAAGCTTTCAAAGCCGCAGAAGCAGCGCGTCATGCGCGGGAATTAGTTCGGCGCAAATCAGTATTGGAATCTTCGCCATTACCTGGGAAATTGGCAGATTGCAGTTCTCGCGATCCTAGCGAATCTGAGATATTCATCGTCGAAGGCGACTCAGCCGGTGGAAGTGCCAAACAAGGACGCGATCGCCGCACTCAAGCTATCTTGCCTCTACGTGGTAAAATTCTCAACATTGAAAAAACCGACGACGCTAAAATTTATAAAAATAACGAAGTTCAAGCGTTAATTACAGCCCTTGGTTTAGGTGTCAAAGGTGATGAATTCGATTCTACCCAACTCCGATATCACCGCATAGTCATTATGACGGATGCTGATGTAGATGGGGCACACATCCGTACTTTGTTGTTAACATTCTTCTATCGATATCAACGATCGCTTATTGAACAAGGCTTTATTTATATTGCCTGTCCCCCACTGTATAAAGTAGAACGGGGACGTAATCATGAGTACTGCTATAGCGATCGCGAAAAAAATCAAGCGATCGCCAAATTCCCTGCTAACGCTAACTATACCATCCAACGCTTCAAAGGTTTGGGTGAAATGATGCCACAACAACTCTGGGACACCACCATGAACCCAGAAACTCGCAAAATGAAGCAAGTCGAAATTGAGGATGCCGCCGAAGCCGATCGCATCTTCACAATTTTAATGGGCGATCGCGTCGCACCCAGACGAGAATTCATCGAAACCTATGGCTCTAAACTCAACTTCACCGATTTAGATATCTAATATCAATTCCCTGACACTAGTCCCATAATTTGTGACATTGGTAATGGGTAATACATTTTTATCCATTACCTTTTTTATATCCCCAGTTTATATAAATAATATCTCTTTAGGATGATGACAAGCTAAAAAATTACTATTTGCCATCACTACAAACGATGTAACTCTTGTTTCTCCGTGTCCTCTGCGGCAACCAAGTCTGGGTTCTGACTCGCTGATTAATTTCGTCCACCAGCTAAAAACACATTTGTTATGCTTTAAGAACATAGCTGAATATCATCTCTCAAACAGAGGTTAATAACTATCTTGAGAACTTCTCATCATTAAGATGACAGAAATTTACGAAACAAAAGTATTTAAACTTACAATAGAATACGCAAAAAATCTTTTTCACCAAGTCTTCAGGTAATTTTCTGGGTTCTCTGTTCGAGCTAATGGCTATTGCAAGCACACACCATCTGGCTGAAAACTTGTTAATATCTTCATGTACTGCCGTGGAGATCCCTATTGTATCGTATGTATCTAATGAACTTTTGCTTAAAATAGGACTATACTGGCGAGTTCACAGGACAAATTGTTTTTGAATTGATTAAAATATCCTTGTATACAATAAGAAGAGTTTGTCAAGTTTCATAGGGCTGAAATCGCCACAGTGCGCTAACGTGTGAATAAGGCCAAATTAGTTAAACCTAAATTGATCTACTATCAGGTCGATTCTGCCACAGCCTCAACTCCTCAGTTAAGGTAATTAGTACGCAGAAGGTTAACTTCTTTAAGGCAAGCACCACCACCCTGGTTGTATTTACCCAATCGAAAGACTAGCTTTAATCTCAGGAATGCGTAATTTATGAAGGAAATGTAAAAATGAGTAGATTAAGACTCGTCATCTGAGTTAATATACAATGCCCTCTTTCTAAGTAATTAATGTTGTGTAAAATACATGAAACCGAGCATGAGCAAGCGTACTTACTTTGTAATGTAATAAGACTGTCACTGTAATTCCGAAAAGTGGATAAAAAATCTAAGGGTATAACTCCCGTTTTTAATGTCTTTTTGGTAACAGTGGCTAAAAATTGCTGTGTGAGTTCATGATTAATACACAAAAAGAGTGCAATTTCTGTGAAACAGGCTACAATCGGAAGAGTCTTTATAGGAAAATCTGCCAACAGTCTGAACTCATTAGTATAGAGTGGCAAATTTTTTAAGAAAGACGAGTATTTTTTTTGACCAGTTAGTTGAAAGCAGTATGTGATAGCAACACATACAACATTTACTAAGGTGAACAAATCACTTTTAGATATGGCTTAAACTAAAGTACAAAACGTCCGAAAATATTTCTGGCAAATCTGCCAAAAAACTTATTTTCGGTTGACCATTGGCTCGTTTAAAAGAGCAGTAAACACATCTTGAGTAATTGATTCTGCAAGGAGCATGAGGAACGCGGCATGAACCAGGCTAACAACGTACTCGAAAGCATATATCAGCCTGACCTAGAAATAATGAATCAGCCTGAGCTCGAGTTAGAAGAACTCTTAATAGATGATGAAGAGGACTTGCTTATCATCGATGAAGGTGACGATGAATTTTTAGAGCCTCAGTCTGATGAGGACGACGCAAAGTCTGGAAAAGCCGCTAAATCGCGTCGTCGGACACAAAGCAAGAAAAAGCATTACACAGAAGATTCTATTCGGCTTTACTTGCAAGAGATTGGTAGAATTCGGCTGTTGCGGGCAGACGAAGAAATCGAATTGGCGCGGAAAATCGCCGATTTGCTGGAATTAGAGAGAGTGCGAGAAAGACTCTCAGAACAGTTGGATCGCGATCCTCGAGATAGCGAATGGGCAGAAGCAGTACAACTGCCACTACCAGCCTTTCGTTATCGCCTCCATGTTGGTCGCAGGGCGAAAGACAAGATGGTGCAATCTAACCTCCGTCTTGTGGTTTCAATTGCCAAGAAGTATATGAATCGTGGTCTGTCGTTCCAAGACTTAATTCAGGAAGGCAGTCTCGGTTTGATTCGTGCCGCTGAAAAGTTTGACCACGAAAAAGGTTACAAGTTCTCCACCTATGCTACATGGTGGATTCGTCAAGCAATTACCCGCGCGATCGCCGATCAATCCCGCACAATTCGCCTTCCAGTTCATCTTTACGAAACCATCTCTCGGATTAAGAAAACTACCAAGTTACTATCTCAAGAAATGGGTCGCAAACCAACTGAAGAAGAAATCGCTACTCGGATGGAAATGACCATTGAGAAGTTGCGGTTTATTGCTAAATCCGCCCAGTTGCCTATTTCATTAGAAACGCCTATTGGTAAAGAAGAAGATTCTCGATTGGGCGATTTTATTGAATCCGATGGCGAAACGCCAGAAGACCAAGTTTCTAAAAATCTTCTGCGCGAAGACCTTGAAAAAGTCCTTGACAGTCTCAGCCCTCGTGAACGCGATGTTCTCAGACTACGTTATGGCTTGGATGATGGTCGGATGAAAACCCTTGAGGAAATCGGCCAGATTTTCAACGTCACCCGCGAACGGATTCGTCAAATTGAGGCAAAGGCACTCCGCAAGTTACGCCACCCAAATCGTAACAGCGTTCTCAAGGAATATATTCGGTAGTCATTAGTTATTAGTCATTCGCTTTAAACAAATGACTAATTACAAAAAATAAAAAACCTGGTAGTGAATTAGCACTCCAGGTTTTTTTATTGATGGGTCATCTTTGATTGGATATTAAAACTTACAGGATGCCCCAAAAATGTAGGAAGCCTTGACCGGAAAAGACTTCAACCAAAATAGCTGCTGAAAAACCAATCATTGCCAAGCGACCGTTCCAAATTTCTGCTTGTGGGGTAAAGCCCCAACGCCAAGCGTTGCGATCTTCAATTATAGGAGTGGTGACTTTTGTTGTGCTTGCATTTGTCATGGTTGGAACTCCAAATTTAATTCTTAAGGTTTATTGCCTTATGTAAACTAATATAACAAATATTTTGATAAAGGCAACATTTTTTATACTTTTGTCTCCATAGCTTGACATAACATAGATATAGTTATTTATACAGATTAAAACATCAGTCTTCAGTGAGATTTACTGAGGTAGAAGAAATGTTATTTAGACTTTTAGCCTTACAACCCAATAGGCTTGGGTTAGCGCCAAAAACCTTAAAGTGTGTAGGCTGGGGAGCCACTGCGCCCTAGCAGTTTCCCGACTTGTACCCCTCCGGGGATCTTGCTACGCGTAGCGTTTCCCCTTCTTCCTTTAGGAGAGGCTAGCGCCAAGGGAGAAGCAAGTGGCGTTTGAGGAACGTAGCTTGCTTGCCGTAGGGTAACCCAACATTTGTCGTGGTTTGTTGGGTTTCACTTCGTTCAACCCAAGCGTATTGCCTTATAAACAATATTACATTATTGACATAAATTATCAAATATTTTTCCACATTGCCTAATTTAAATAGATTTCATTGTTTTAAATTAAAATTAAACAAAATACAAAAATAAACAAAAAAAATTCTGGTTTTAATTGATTAATTTCGTTTCCCTTAGTAGCGCTTGCTTAATAGAAAACTAGATACATATTTTATTTAAGGACTTTTTCATACGTAGATTATTTCGATGG
>CAZZZY010000078.1:0-13439 GCA_964658545.1 uncultured Acetobacteraceae bacterium
AATACAATACGCTTGGGTTAAGGCTAAAAGTCTTTGTTAAAGTCAGTTTTTTTAACGTAGACGCAAAGCGGCTACTCTTCGAGTTCTCCAACGGAGTACCCGCAGGGTACCACTCCAGACGCAGAGAAGCCAGTGCGCCCTTGCGGTTTCCCGACTTGAAGCAACTGGCGCAACACAGAGAGAAGAAAAAAACGCTTAACCCAAGCGTATTGGGGTTTAATAAGTAATCAAGTGGGCATGATATAGGAATCATATTTGATTTCTGAAAAAACTCAGTGCAACTTAAAAAGGCTTCTTCCCCACTCCCCGCTCCCTACGCAAATAATTTCATAAATCAAATCGGATTGCTATATAATTCGTAATTAATCAATGAATCATCCCTGTGAGCAATCAGAAGTGGGAATACAAAGCTTTGCACAGCTAGTAATTTTTGGTTCTTTTATCGGATTAGTTGGTTGGACTATTAGCAATCAGGTCGGACGAACTCAACTTAAAGTTAAAAGTCGTGAAGATTGGTTCTTAGATGGTATAGGATTAACGATTCAAGGGATTTTGATTCCCTTACTACAAGCTACTTTAGTTTATTCACTTTATGAACATTTCTTACCAACTCACCAAAGATATTTAAAACTATCATTAATTCCGGCTTTTATTATCAGTTTTGTTGTGGTTGATTATTTATATTATTGGAATCATCGTTTATTACATAGTAAATTGTTATGGAATGTTCATCAAGTCCATCATACTGTAACTCAAATGGATGTATTAGGGACTTCTCGCAATACACTTTGGACAAGTTTGGTAATTATATATTTATGGATACACACTTTATTTTTATATCTGTTAACCGATCCCACAGGTTATTTACTTGGAGTCAGTCTAACTTCTGCCTTAGATTTGTGGCGACATAGCCGCTTGCTAATTCCTGCAAATACCAGGCTTTTTCAATTTTTATCTTTTTGGTTAATCTTACCACATGATCATGCTTGGCATCATTGCCGCGAAATCCACAATTATAACTATGGGGCTAATCTAAAAATTTGGGATAAGTTACACGGAACATATTATGAAAGCGAAAATTTGCCATCTCCTATAGGAATTTCTCTCTCATTAAACTTGTTCCAAAAACTTGTATTTCCATTTTTATGACAGCTATAAGTAAAATTCTTTTGCTTTTTCCCACTTTTGTATTATTACTAGCTGGGGTAGCAATAGTCTACCTCGCCTATTCACCCAACATCTTCAGTATTCTGGCGGTGTTCCTTTCTATTTATGGGCTACCAATACTAGTTTACCGCTTGCATGAATGGGTTTATCCTGTGCGCGAGGGGATTAGTTATCTACTAGGTAAAGAATATAGTCCCTGGTGGGGTAGTCATCAAATCCAGGTAATTTATATTGCAATTCCGGTTTTGGAAGCATTGCTGCGACTGATTCCGGGGGTATTTTCCTGTTGGTTGCGATTGTGGGGTGCTAAAGTGGGGCGAGATGTATATTGGACAACAAGATTGGAGATTGCCGATCGCAGTTTGTTAGAAATTGGCGATCGCGTCGTTGTCGGACATGGTGTAGGTATCTATTCCCATGTTATTAAACCCCGCAAGCAAAATTTAATGTTGTATGTCAAAAAAGTCAAGATTGGCAGCAATGTCTTTGTGGGAGCCGCATCTAATCTTGCTCCCGGTGTAGTCATTGCTGATGGTGCTTATTTACCAGCAGCCAGCAACCTTTATCCTAATCAAAAGGTGCTATAATGCGTCCGATTATTCAGCTTTTTGGGCAAATCCTCGCCCCAACTGCGCGGCGATTTCATCAAGCTTTGGATAACCCAGAGTTGATCCAGACATCTGTACAGAGGGAGATTTGCGATCGCCTCATCAAGAGTGAGTATGGTAAAACTTTGGGGATTCATTCTGTAGACGACTGGCAGCGTGTACCCATCGGAGATTATGATGCACTTGAACCCTTATTAAATCACAGACATCAGCAAATTGCCCTCACACCAGAACCGATTTTATTTTACGAAAAAACCTCTGGTAGTAGTGGGGCAGTAAAATGGATTCCTTATACTCAATCTTTACGGCGATCGTTTAATCAGATGTTCTGTGTCTGGGTGCATGATTTGATTGTACATGGCCCGAAATTTTCTACAGGCAAGCTTTACGCTTGTATCTCGCCGCAATTAAATGTAGCTGATAATCAAACTTTACAGAACGATCTAGATTACTTAGATGGCTGGTTGCGTTGGTTTTTGCGTCCTTGGTTGGTGATGCCAAATAAACTTAATCGGCTGCATGATGCAAACTTATTTAAACATCAACTGGCTTTGGCATTATTAGAGGCTGAAAAATTAGAAATTATTTCTATTTGGAGTCCTAGTTTTCTGCAAGTACATTTAAAATATATTCAAGAAAATCAGGATTTATTGCGAGCAGAATTACACAACCGGATTTCACATCATCGCCTGCAACTCCTGTGCGAAAGTAATATTCCCTGGATGCAACTTTGGCCAAATTTGAAGCTGATATCTTGCTGGGATAGTGCCAATGCAGCAGATCAAGCCCAGGGATTGCGTTCTGCTTTTAGCAGCAGCGCCTCGCGATCGCAATTTCCAGGTATATTAATTCAAGGTAAAGGACTACTAGCAACGGAAGCACCAATGACGATTCCCTTGATTGTAGCTGGGGGATGTGTGCCGGTTCTTGATGAAGTGTTTTTCGAGTTCGAGGACGATACTGGCTCCCTGTATGGTTTACATGAACTCAACATTGGCAAGGAATACACGATTATTTTATCGCAGAAAGGGGGATTGTATCGTTATCGAATAGGCGATCGCATCCGGGTAACTCATTACTATCGCCATACTCCCTGTTTAGAGTTTCTCGGACGACATCAAGTCATTAGCGACTTAGTGGGCGAAAAGTTGCAAGAAACCTTTGTAAATAATGCTCTGACTCTGTTGAACTTGCAAGAAACTTATTTTAAAAGCTTGATGCCAATTGCCGATCCTCCACACTATATTCTATTATTAGATTCCGCCAAAGAAACCCCAGAAATTATTGCTGAACAACTGGATCAGGCTTTATCAGAATCATATCATTACAAGAGAGCTAGGGCGATAGGTCAACTTGCACCACCACAAGTTTTAATCTCTAGTCAAATTCCTGAAGTGTTAATTTCCCATCGGATCCGCACGGGAAGTATTTGGGGAGGTATTAAGCATCCAATTCTGGCAACATTACCCATTAGCACTGAACTTTTACAAGAGTTGAAGTGGGAAATTGCCCAGAAATAGCTAATTAACAACGAAACTAATCCTCAAGTCTTACCCATTTCAATAATCCAAACAAAACAAGAAGCCCTATATTATATGGGAATTGTGATGATAAACTCTGTTCCTATACCTGGTTGAGAATTTACTTCTAACACGCCTTTGTGTTTCTCTACAACTATTTCGTGTGCTATCGACAAGCCAAGTCCAGTGCCTTTTCCAACATTTTTTGTAGTAAATAACGGCTCAAACAAGCGTTTTTTTAGCCGTTCAGGAATACCAATTCCATTGTCAGCAATCCGAATTACAACCAATTGTTCAGAAATTACTTCTGTTGCAATTTGAATCTGAGGAATTAGATTGCTCTTTTTGCCTTCCATTATAGCTTCATCAAGGGCATCAATTGCATTTGCCAGAATGTTCATAAATACTTGATTCATCTGCCCTAGATAGCAGTTGACTTTTGGTAATACTCCATAACTTTTAATAACTTCAATGCCGGGACGATTGCCATTAGCCTTGAGGCGGTGTTGCAAAATCATTAGTGTACTATCTAGTCCTTGGTGCAAATCAGCAGATATTTGAGCATCACTATCCGACCGACAAAAGCTACGGAGTGAATTAGAAAGGTTCCGAATTCGTTCACTTCCTAACTGGAGTGAGTTCAAAATTTTGACCATATCTTCGAGAACGAAGTTCAAATCTAAGTTTTCAATAGCAGTGGTGATTTTGGCTGTTGGATTGGGATACTCTTGTTTGTACAGTAGGAGCAACTTGGTTACTCCTGCAATGTATTCTTCCAAGGGTGGAATATTGCTAGAAATAAAATTGATGGGGTTGTTGATTTCATGGCCAATACCAGCAATTAACTCTCCCAGTGTTGATAGTTTTTCTTGCTGTACCAGTTGAACTTGAGCTTGTTGCAAAGCCTTGGTGCGATCGCTAACTTCTTGTTCCAAAGATTCAGTCAATTGTTTGAGTTGTAAATGCACGCGGACTCTAGCAATAACTTCCTCTTGTGCAAACGGTTTAGGGATATAGTCTACTGCACCAAGGAAAAATCCCTTCGTTTTGCTTTCCGTATCTGCTAAAGCTGTGGTGAAAATAATCGGAATGTTTTCGGTGAGAGGATTGGCCTTGAGGCGACGACAAGTCTCAAAGCCATCAATACCCGGCATTTGCACATCCAGTAAAATCAACTCTGGTTGATTGCGTTCAGCTTGAGCGATCGCAGTTTCTCCATCGACTGCAACACGGAAACGAAAACCCTCACTATTAAGCGCTGCACACAGGACAGATAAATTTGTGGGATTATCATCCACAATTAAAATAAATCCGTTATTTTGGGGTTTTCTCATGATTAATTAAAAATGAAAGTTAACTAAGATTAATTGATGTATTGTTCAACAAAACTTTCCAAACGTTTGAGTTGGAAATTACTAGCAAGTTTGAGGATTTGCTGAACAAAATTGTTTAGATTTTCATCAGATGCAGAAAGTTGTTCAGCCAATTCTAAGATATTTTGAATATCACCATCTTGTACTAGTTGGAGTAATTTTTGTAAAACCTCTTGAGCCGGATAAATCATTTCATTTGGTTGTTCCAAACTAAGTGGAGAGTTTTCTTTGATAGCGTTGATCTTACCGTCAAAAATCCATTCAAGTTGCAAAAATTGTCGTAGCATTTCCAGGAGAGTTTCCGCTTCTATAGGCTTTGGTAAAAATGCATCTGCACCTACATCAATACTCTTGTGCTGGTCAACTGCAAACACACTTGCTGACGAAGCGATGATAGGAATCTCTTTAAATGGCGCAGACTGACGTAAACGATTAATGAGCTCAAATCCATCCAATATAGGCATCACTAAATCAGTGATAATCATGTCTGGTTTGTGGGCTAGAGACTGTACCCATGCTTCCTGACCTTGACTAGCTTCTACAACAGTAAACCCAACTGGCTCTAGTAAATTTACAATTACTGATCGGTTTTCCCATTTATCATCTGCAATCAAAATGGTGCGCCTTCGTCCTTGATAACCAATAATAGTTCCCTGCTCAACCACTCTAGAAACCTTTGCCCAGTCTTTAGATTCTGACAATTTTGCCTCAAACCAGAAAGTGCTACCTTTGCCAAATTCACTTTGCACCTGAATTTGACCACCCATCAACAAAACAATTTTTTGGCTGATTGCTAATCCTAAGCCTGTACCTTCCGATTGTCGTTTCTGACTTCCCACTTGCTCAAAGGGCTGGAAAATTTTCTCGGCTTGTTCAGGGGTTATACCCGTACCAGTATCTATTACCTCAAAGCGAATTTTGTAGTTAGTTTTTCCATTGGCATTTGATTCTTGAGCAATGATCTTAACTTTGAAAGTTACACTGCCTTGCTGAGTAAATTTCATCGCATTACTCAGCAAGTTAATTAGTACTTGCCGCAAGCGTTTTTCATCAGCCTGAATACCTGTCGGTAAATTAGGATCGAGTTCGATGTGAAATGCAATTACTTTTTGTTCTGCCCTAATGCGGCAAATTTCAGTCACGCTATCTATAAAGGCAGGAAAATAGAAATCAACAGGATACAATTCCAACTTCCGGGCTTCTATCTTTGAGAGATCCAGGACATCATTAATTAAGGTTAAAAGATGAGAACCACATTGATAAATAACGCTGAGTCCTTTGCATCCTTTTTCACTCAAAGATTCTGTGCGTTGGATAATTTGTGTATAGCCCAGGATGCCGTTAAGAGGTGTGCGTAGTTCATGGCTCATATTGGCGAGAAATTCGCTCTTGGCTTGGCTGGAGTTTTGAGCGACTTCCTGTGCAAGGCGTAGTTCTTTCTCGATGCGCTTGCGCTCGACAATTTCAGTTATAAGCGTTAGATTAACAGCTTCTAATTGGGCTGGGCTGGGTAGTGTTAGAGCTTGAGGCATGAGGTAAAATAACGCAAATGCCGTGTATAGAGAAATAATAGCAGTGAAAGCTTTTAAAGTACCTGCAATCCAATAGTCTGGATACCAAAGCGTCCAAATATCCATCAAGTGTCCAGTACCGCAGGCAATGATAAAAGCACCAAATAACAAAAAAACTCCATTGAAAGGAACGTCTTTGCGCTTGGAAATAAAGTAAATCAGTAGGAAGGGAATAGAATAATAGGCGAGGGCGATCGTGGCATCAGAAATAATGTGGAGCCAGACTAATCCAGCTTGCCAGAGATAACAATGTCCGTGGGGAATAAAACCGTTAGATTGGAAAGGATGGTTGAAAAATGCCGGCATGATACTAGGGGTTGGTGGATTTGGAATATATACCCGAATAAAGCTAGTATTCCCAAACCATCTAGTTGAGAAAGCGCGATCGCTATTTTTTTATATTCGTCTTTAATTAATGCTTGAAGTACTAGTACTGTGTCAAGCTAGTTTTGAGGATTTGTAGTAAAAACTTTAGTGCTTAGAATATAAGGACTAAAGTCCTTACTACGAACCTGCTTACCCATCAATTATTTATTGACAGACTACTAACCTAGCAGTAAAAGAGGGTGTCTCCTTTGCGATGCCGAACAGCCCGTCGTAGACATCGCCCGCCAAAGTTACAATATCATTTATAAAAAAAATCTCAGCCTGCCCAATCCCTGTATGATAAGTATTAGAAACCTTTTGTAATTATTTTAAAAATGGGACTATGGAGATTTTGACACTAGGTTGGGTATCGTTGTTAGTTGTGTTCACTTGGTCAATTGCAATGGTAGTTTGGGGACGTAACGGACTGTAGAGGCATTGTGGAAAGTCCATTTTTGAGTATTTTAGCTTTACTTGCCGTAGTGCTGCTCGTAGTAGTCACTGGTGGTATTGGTTATTTAACCGTGGCAGATTGGCGCGATCGCCGTCGTCGAGATGAAGAGAAACGTAGCAGCCGCAGCGCCACTTCCAAGCGGCGATAATTTTCTCGTGGTTGAAAAATGTTCTTGTGGGGACACGATAATATCGTGTCCCCACTGTTTTTTTTGGCATTCCAAGAAAATAAGTGTTACCTTTGCGATCGCAAGGGGAATCATGAGATAGAAGAATTTCAATATTTAAAGTCCCACTGGGAATGGAAAACTCTTTTAGTAATCAACCCATAGAACTAAATTCAGAACAGCAAGAATCTCATTCAGATGTGACCTTACCCTTGCATCAGAATGAGCAACAAAAAGCCTTATCTGGAGTTATTGCCCGCATCCGCGAGTCCCTAGATATAGACGTGATCTTCAAAATTACAGTCATTGAAGTCCGCCAACTTCTGAAAAACGATCGGGTTGGCGTGTTTCGTTTTAATCCTGATTTGCCATGGGAAGGGGAATTTATCTATGAAGATGTGGCAACAGAATGTGATTCGGTACTAGCAGCCAAACTGCGCGACCACTGCTTTAGTGAGGAGTTTGCAGGATTATATCAGCAAGGTCGGATTAGGGCAATAGCTGATATTTATCAAGTTAATGCCAGTGATTGCTACATCCAGATTCTGGAAAGATTTCAGGTACGTGCCAATATAACTGTCCCCTTGATTAAAGGTAAATATTTATGGGGATTGTTGTGTATTCATCAATGTAGTAGCCCTCGGCAATGGGAAGCATCAGAAATTGAGTTTGTGCAACTCATTGCTGAACATCTAGGAGTTGCTTTGCAGCAAGCAGATTACCTAGAACAAGTAAAACTACAATCGGCACAACTAGCACAGGCAACAGCCAGAGAAAAAGCAGCTCAATGGCAGAAAACCATAGCCATAACCATTGAGAAAATTCGTCAGTTTCTAGACTTGGAAAGCATTTTCCACACAAGCACCAGAGAACTTAGGCAACTTCTAAATGCTGATCGTGTGGCTATTTACCGCTTCAATCCCAATTGGAGTGGTGAATTCGTGTTTGAATCAGTGGCAGAGGGTTGGATTTCTCTTATAGATGAACAATTGCAGCGGCCGGAATTGAGTGAAAATGTCAGTGAATGTAGCGCCAAAGATTTAGCTAAACCGCCAGTCGCTGATACCTACTTACAAGATACCGGAGGTGGTAGCTTCAGTAGTTGTGAAGTATACCGCATTTGTAATGATATTTACAATTCTGGCTTTAGTGACTGCTACATTAAAATCTTAGAGATTTATCAGGCAAGAGCTTATGTGATCATTGCCATTTACCACGGCCAGAAACTCTGGGGTTTGCTAGCAGTGTACCAGAACGCCAGAAGCCGTGATTGGCAAAAAGATGAGGTTTACTTGCTTACCCAAGTGGGCACGCAATTAGGTGTGGCTTTGCAGCAAGCGGAATTTATCCAACAAATGCAAATCCAAGCAGCAGAGATCAGCAAAGCTGCCCAAAGACAAAGGGCGTTGGCGAACACCGTAGAAAAAATTCGCCAGTCTCTTGATATTGAAGTCATTTTTAAAACCACCACTCAAGAAGTCAGGCGGTTATTGGAAGTTGATCGAGTCAC
The DNA here is from genome assembly GCA_964658545.1 of uncultured Acetobacteraceae bacterium. Lineage (GTDB taxonomy): Bacteria > Cyanobacteriota > Cyanobacteriia > Cyanobacteriales > Nostocaceae > Nostoc. The sequence goes on from CAZZZY010000078.1 coordinate 8,736, forward strand.
AATCTATCGATTCCGGGCTGATTGGAGTGGCGAATTTGTTGCTGAGTCATTAGCCCCAGGTTGGACACCAGTAAAGGAAATTGTACCTGCGATTGCAGATGATTACTTCCAAGAAACCCAAGGTGGAGATTTTGCTAATGGTAAAAGTCTTGTTATTAAAGATATTTACAGCGATGATTCTATTCCTTATATTGCTCTAATCGAGCTAATGGAGGCTAGGGCATATATGATACTGCCGATTTTCCAGGGTGAGAAACTTTGGGGATTATTAGCAGCTTATCAAAATATCAAACCCCGTGATTGGCAAGAAGATGAGGTAGATTTGCTGATGCAGATTGGTACTCAGTTAGGAGTAGGACTTCAGCAAGCGGAATTACTTGAACAAACTCAAAGTCAAAAAGAAGAAATCACCCAGACTCTTAAAGAATTACAGCACACTCAGAGCCAGTTAATTCAAAGTGAAAAAATGGCAGGTTTAGGGCAGTTAGTTGCTGGTGTAGCACATGAAATTAACAACCCGATTAGTTTCATCTATGGCAACATCACTTATGTTAATGAACATATCGAAAATTTATTTAAATTACTGCGCCTTTATGAAAAACAGTATCCTAAGATACCAGATGAAATCAAAAAGCAAGTAACAGCACTGGATTTAGATTTCATTAGTGATGACTTACCCAAAATTTTGACTTCAATGGAGATGGGGGCAGATCGGATCTCTCAACTAGTCTTATCGTTGCGAAGTTTTTCTCGACTTGACGAAATAGGAATGAAGCCCGTTGACCTTCATGAAGGCATCGACAGCACTTTGCTAATTTTGCAACATAGACTGCAACCACAGACTAATTCTTTTGCTATTGAGGTAGTTAAAGAATATGGTGAATTGCCTCCAGTAGTCTGCTATGCAGCCCAGATGAATCAGGTATTTATGAATATTCTCAATAATGCGATCGATGCCCTAGAAAATTCAGATAAAACGGGAAAAATAATTGACAATCCTAAAATTTTGATTCGTACAGAAGTCATGGAAGGGAATACTATTCTGATTTGCATTGCTGACAACGGTTGTGGAATTCCAGAGATGATGCGATCGCGCATTTTTGAACCTTTCTTTACCACCAAACAACCTGGACAAGGGACTGGTTTGGGGTTATCTATTAGCTACCAAATTATTGTCGAAAAACACGGTGGTAATATCAAGTGTGTTTCTGAACCGGGTAACGGCTGTGAGTTCTGGATAGAAATTCCGATGAAACGGATAGTTAGTTAAGAAAAAAAATCAGGCGATGCCTTTTCTACGAGAGAATAGGCGTAGCAAGGCGGGCTTCTCTATGAGACAGTAGACCTCTTGCAAAATTATTTTACAGTTTAACTAAACCCTAATTCCGAGATAGGGGCAATTCGTAAATTGCCCCTGAGCGCGTATAGTTCTGCGTAAGTCCTAGATAAATAGGTAGAATATGCTGTATTACAACTAACTCGATACTGAATTAGCCGCTTCGGAAGCCTTCGCAGCAGGTGGAAAACCACCCATACGAATCTCAGAAGTGAAAGAAGTAATACTAAATCCACCAAAACTCTTGAGGACATTTACCCGCATTCGTAAATTGGGGCTAGCAAACCACAGACGCTCCTCTGACCAGATGTTTTCATCTTCTATAGTTAGAATCAAGGCATCATCACTGTCAAATTTATAGTGTCCGGCAATGGGAGTTTTATCAGCATCAACTATTTCCCGCAGTAACTTACCTTGCCCCGGATTATCTGCATCAGGTACTGAAACTAATACATTTGAACCACTGTGTTTTGCTTGATCCTTTTCCATTGTGCCATTCCAGTTAATTTTGATAGCACAGGAGGCGGAACTAGGATTAATTTCGTACTGTTGACACAGTTTGATCGCTTCTGGATGATCTACTGCCAGCGTCTCAATGATTATGTCTGACTTACTATTTTCAGATTCATTTAAAGCCAAATGTTGACTAGTGCGATGAGAAAACCATTTACCAGCACTTAACTGAAAAAACTCTTCAATATTCATGAATCAAATTACCCTGCATCAAAATGCTAAAATTCCCACTTAATTATTAAAAGGTAGCAGGAAGCTCTAATATTATTAAGCTTGATTGCCTATTTCCTCAAGTTTCTTGAGGCCAATTCTGGCTGCCTCGGCAACATTGAAATGATTGTCTTTTTCTAAGTATTTTAAAGCTGAGGCACTCTTGGGAGTAGGGAGATTACCCAAAGCTTCTGCCAAACGCTGTCTGACCAACCAATCATCTGATTGGGCGAAGCGCAGGATCTGATCGACAGACTCAATATCTTTAATTTCTCCCAGTGCAGAAATTGCAGCTTGTTGCAACACTACTTCTTTGCTATCCAATGCCTGAAGAAGAATTTGACGGGCACGGGGGTCTTTAATGTTACCTAGAGAAACGGCTGCACTAAAGCGTACTAACCAATCAGTATCTTCATAAAACGCCCGTGAAAGCACTTCAAACGCTCTGGCATCACCCAAATATCCTAAAGCACCGGCGGCATCAGCGCGTATACCATAATCCGGGTCATTTTCGAGAATTCTGACCAAAATTGAATAACATTCTGGCGTTGGCTTGATTCCAAGAGCAAATATTGCCATCGATCGCAGTTGCAAAGATTCGTCATCGAGTACCTTTTTAATCAAAGGGACTGCATCTTCAGGAGAAACATGACGCAGATTGGCAAGAGCTACCATGCGATCGCGTAAGTTCGGACTTTCTAACTGAGTAGAAATTTCTTCTAAGCTGAGAGCTGCCATTTAGTTCAAAGCGTTTTCTTTACTTATCTTAAATTTACCCGATCCTTTCATCAGGCTGTCACCATCGTGAAGTAGGAGTTTGGCTACTTTACAAAATGGCTCAATTATGAGTGAAAAATAAACAAATGTTACTTTCCGCGAGATTGTGTAGGTGCTATGGAATTTCCTACAGCGATCGCTTGAAGGTAACTAGGAGTATCGTCTCAAATGCTTATTAATACGTTGTTTTGTGAGAACACTGTATTTCGCTGAAATGTCCGCTTAATAAGGCTTCTAAAAAACTTTTTGGTTTACTGACATTTCATTCCGCTCGCAATGACATAAATATTTTTGCATACGCACTTATCCCGCCTCGGAATGAATTCCGAGTCTCATAGCGAAAGTCCATTCAAGTGGACTGAATTGATCGTTTAGTCCACTTGAGTGGACTTTCGCTATTAGCCCTGAACTTCAGTTCTGGGCGGGATATCGGTCAGCGTGAAAGTTTCTTTTCGACTTGTGTTTCCCTGAGAAACACCGCCCGTAGCTTGCTAAAGAGAAGGGTTACACTAAAGCCCTTTCAAAGCAATTTTAAGAATATATTTGGAAATATCCGGCTATTTATGTAACCAGACTATTTGTAGAAGTCTGGTTCAAACTATATATTTAGACTAGGTTTGAAAACGGAGAGGGAGGGATTCGAACCCTCGTATACATTTCTGCATAACAGACTTTCCAGGTCTGCGCCTTAAACCGCTCGGCCACCTCTCCAGGTGCCACAAGTTACGATCATACTATAGAATCCTAGAAAATGCAAAGATAAAGAAAGATATTTTAGATTGAATCTGAAAGTCCCAATCCCACAACGCAAATCCAGATGTCCCGTACATACACTGTTAAAGTTCGCGATCGCGCCACTGGCAAAACACACACCCTACAAGTGCCAGAAGACCGCTACATCCTGCACACTGCCGAAAAACAAGGGGTGGAACTGCCGTTTTCCTGCCGCAACGGAGCTTGCACCGCTTGCGCTGTGAGGGTGTTGTCGGGAGAAATTTATCAACCAGAGGCGATCGGCTTGTCGCCAGATTTACGTAAGCAAGGTTATGCCTTGTTGTGTGTGAGTTATCCCCGTTCTGACTTGGAGGTGGAGACACAAGACGAAGATGAAGTCTACGAACTCCAGTTTGGACGATATTTTGCTAGGGGGAAAGTTAAAGCGGGTTTACCGTTAGATGAAGAATAAACGATTCAAAATCACCCAATTTTTGATGGTTGTGAGTTTTGGTAACTGGTTGCGAAAAATAGCTATTTTGGTTTGCTTATTGCTCTTGGTGAGTTGCCAAAGTAAAAACCAACTACCAAATAATGAGGCTCAGGTGAAAGTAGCGCGGGTAGTTAGCGGGCAAAGTTTGGAAGTGTTAGGCATGGCTGAACAACCAAATTTGATTTCCCAAGTGCGGTTAGTTGGCATTGATGCACCAGATTTGCGACAGAGACCTTGGGGAGAAGCAGCAAAAGAACAGTTAGAGAATCTAATTGGTGGTGCAGAAGAATTAGTAACACTGGAGTTTGATTTAGAAGCAAAAGACAAAATTGGGCGAACTCTAGCTTATGTGTGGAAAAATAAGGTGTTGTTGAATGAAGAATTAGTGAAACAAGGGAATGCAATGTTTGTTGGGCGATCGCCTAACCACAAATATGACCAGCGTTTAGAACGTGCCCAACAATGGGCTAGACTCATGGGCCAAGGAATCTGGAACCCAGAAAAACCCATGCGCCTCACTCCCGCCGAGTTTCGCCGCCAAAATCTTTAAGGAGTGGGGGAGTGGGGGGTAAAGGAGCGGAGGGGCAGAGGGGCACAGGGGCAGGAGAAGAATAACAATCCCCAATGCCCAGTGCCCAATGCCCAATAACAAATGCCCCAT
>CAZZZY010000079.1:0-13400 GCA_964658545.1 uncultured Acetobacteraceae bacterium
CGTTAAAAAATTGACTTTGGTAACAGAGTTTTAGCCTTAACCCAAGCGTATTGAGGCAGAGGGGATGGGGAGCAGAGGGGAAAAGTTTATTACCCTGCCGGAACCTAAGAGCGAAGAAGCCGGGAAACCTGTCCAAATAAATGTCTGGACACCTCAGCCGATTGCCGTTGTACCCCAAATGAGCAGAATTTTGAGGAGGTTGACTTGAAAGAAATCGTATTATCAGTGAAGGGGCTAACCGTTTATCGGGAAAGCTACGCAGCAGTGCAAGATGTTTCGTTCTCCCTAGAGTCAGGAACGGATACATCGATCGTCGGCCCCAATGGAGGGGGTAAAACGACATTGGTGCAAGCCATTTTGGGAATTTTGCCCAGACATTCAGGTGAAATATTCATCCTGGGTCAACCCCTCACTCGCAAAGGATTTCTCCCGCCGCGTCTCCGTCAGCAAATCGCTTACCTCCCACAGAACTTTCTGGTCGATCGCCGCATTCCCATGACGGTAGATGAACTGGTAGGCTTAGGTTGGGACAGGTTGGGGTTTCAGTTGCCCTGGGCAAACCGCAGAAAACGTAGTCATGCCGTTCGAGATGCTCTGGCCCGGGTCAATGCCAGCCATCTCAGAGATCAACTAATTGGCGGGCTTTCGGGTGGTGAAACCAAGCGAATATTGCTGGCATATTGTTTAGTTTACCCGCGTCGATTACTGATTCTCGATGAAGCCCCGGCGGGGTTGGATATCCGGGCTGAGTCAGAGTTTTATCAACTGCTATATCAACTCAAGCAAGAACAAGGTTGGGCAATTTTGCAGATTTCTCACGACCTGGATATGGTGCGGCAGCATTGCGATCGCGTCCTCTGTCTAAATCGCACCTTACGCTGTCAAGGAACCCCAAAGGTGGCGCTTTCGCCCGATAGTCTCTCTGCTCTCTACGGAAAAGATTTTGTTCAATACCACCATTCCCATTAAACAATTCTGGAGGTTTAAGTCTCCCGCTTCTAACAACGTCTTGTTTTGTGGCAGGGTCTAAATTCCCTATGCATTACTTAATTACGAATTACTTTAACCCCATTTGATCATGTTTTTTCAAACAGAACTCACCCACGTCATTGAACTGTTTCAACTACCCTTCATGCAACGGGCATTGATCGGTGGTATCCTGACAGGAATAATGGGTGGGATTTTGGGAAGCTTGACAATTTTACGGCAGTTGTCTTTCTTCTGTGATGCACTGGGACATTCAGCCTTGTTGGGTATCAGCATCGGATTTTTATTAGGACTTAATCCATCCCTGGTTTTACTTCCATTTGCGGTGATCTTTGCCTTAGCGGTGTCCTACCTATTGGAACACACCCGTTTATGGACTGATGCACTGCTCAATATCATCTATTCCTCATCTTTGGCGATCGCAATCATTATCCTCAGCTTTGTGGGGCAATACAAAGGTGGATTAAATAATCTTTTGTTTGGCGATATTTTAGCAGTCCAACAAATGGATTTAGGTTTAAGCAGTTTGCTGTTAATTGCCTGCATGATGTTTATTGGGCTGACGTTGCGAACGCAAATGCTACTGACTGTGGATGAATCATTGGCGATCGCTCGTGGTGTGTCAGTATCAACTCATCGCATGGTATTCATTGTGCTACTGTCCTTGGTGGTGGGAATTTCCATTAAGGCGATCGGTGTGTTACTGGTTAGTGCATTTGTGGTGATTCCAGCTTGTGCAGCCCGTCTGCTTAGTCGCACATTCACAAATTACGTGTTGTTATCAGCAGGACTAGGAGCCTTAAGTGCCGTGTTCGGGATGGTGATTTCAGCCTGGTTTAATTTGCCATCTGGCCCCAGTATTGTGGCGACGCAATTGGCAATCTTTCTAACTGCAATGGTGTTACCTCGTCTTCAATCACTGACTCATTAGCCCCAAATATCTATAAAAGTTTGTAGTAAGCACTGAAGTGCTTGAAATTGAGCGATAAATCGCTCACCACAAACCTTGCAAAATTAATGATACAGACCACTAGTTTTTGATTATATTACCTAAGTGTTAAAATCATATATTTCAGAACCTCTTATAAGTGAGAAAAAGCTATTTAGACAAACTTCAAATTCATTATTAGTCAACTGAACATAAGCTATTGAATCAGTCAATATTTCCACTTGACTTTTTACTAAACCCTTGAAATGTTTTATTTCAACCGACTTTACTGATTTACACAAATCATTATGTACAGTTGTTTCTTCCTCAAGTATTACTGTTACATTGTATTTTTGTAATCCTGGAAAAACTCTTAACATTGGGGATATTTTAAATACAATTGAAATACTCATAACACGATGAATCCTAACACTTGATGTATATTTAAGTTTTTTATAAACCCTTCCTTATCTATCGTTAGATAGATTTAAATAAACTTCCTTATTCCAGTCTTCTAACAAAACTTAGAATGACGTAATAATATTATTATAAATTATGTTTCAATGATGGTTAATTAACGTATAAATTGTATATTTTATCCAAATATATTGCAAGGCAAACTTCAAACATTTTAATTCAAAAACTAATTTTTACAGCAGAATTTAAAGTTAGTGAATTACACTATCTAGGTCTCAAGGCTAGGTATAGAGGCTATTACGATTCATAATTTTGACTACTGAATTCTGATTATGCTGTATCTCTCCAATTATAGATAATATTCTTATCAAAAGTATTCCTGATTATAGATGATATTTAAATGTTTTAATTTTAATATTTTAGCAACCATAATTTTCAATAAAAATTAAACTTCTGGATTCACCAAGAAGGTTTAGTTATCCTAACAAAAACACTAGATATTCTCTCCTTAACCTTCATCTATACAAATTCTATATGATGCTTACAATTGGTCGTGATGTTCTTAAAAATTTAAAATCATGGAAGAAAGAAGCTGAACAAATTCCTAATTATAAATTACATAAACAATATCAATCTATCAAGCATCAAAAAATCAAATAAGTCACTGTGAAGGTTGTTCTATATTCTAGTGAGAGAGTTTTCTCTCGTAAATACTTAGACGAAAGGTAAACAATATGTCTGCTCATAAACTTCTCAAACTTTATATTTTGGATAAAAGGGATTTCAATCTAGCTCCTTCAAATAAAGCCAAGCTGATTCTTGTCAGTCAGAGTCAGGCTGTCACAAAACCAGATTTGACAAAACCGGAGGGAATCATTACGCCTGACGAAGCATTATTTTTCATTCCCTTCTGCTATATGATAGTTTCGGTAATTTTAATTTTTATGTTCCCAAATGTGTGGAAAGTTAGAAGAGCGAAAATTGCAAGATTCAACTGCTTCAATCAAGTTCCCTGTAGAAACTGTCGCTTCTTTACAGACAACCATCATTTATACTGCACAGTACAACCCTCTATTGTCCTCACTAAACAAGCACTTGATTGCTCTGACTACCATCCTAAGTGAGGATTTATAATCAAGCAAGTCTGATTAGTACAGCAGTTTTTAGATATTTAGACTTCGACAATATTTTACCTTATTTACTGTTGGGTTGTGTGACGAGATTACTGAGTGGAATGATTGCTATTGGCGACTTAGCTGAAGACTCACTGATACATTTACAATCTAGTGTAACATTTTGAAAAGTTTTAGGACAAAAAATACAACTTATACGCTAATTCAACCATTGATTAAACATGATTTATAACATAAGTGTGTAAGACTAACTATTGTTCACAGATTGACTAGAATTATTGAAATAAACTCTGATTTTTGAAATACACGTAGGGTGCGTTACGCTACGCGATAATACACCATACATATACTTAGAATTTCTCAAAAATCAAATCGGATTGCTATCTATGATTTTGAGAACCGTATTTTTTAAAGTTAGTCTGAGCATCTTGCTCCGTACTCGTAGTAGGAAGCAAGATGCCCGCACTAAGTAAATAGGCGAGAATAAATCAAACTACATTAGGGATTTCCAAGAAATAAATTATCCAAATAAACAAACCACAGAGGCGCAGAGAACACGGAGAGAGGAGAAATAGAGAGGATTTTTACGTCAGTTTTGGGATATTTTTTTATTTGGAAGTCCCTTAAGTAAGGTAAAAAATCTTTAAATTAGTTTTTAGTAAGGACTTTAGTCCTCTCTGCGAGACGCTGTTCGCGTTCAAATAAGGGCTTTAGCCCTCTCTACGAGACACTGTTTGCGTTTACTACAAACCTTTAATTATTTAGGCCGCTCTACTTACTCCAGGTTTCAAAATTGACAAGGTTTATATGTCTAATAAAGCTCTATTAACGAGTCGTAGGCAACTCGGTATATCTATAATAAAAAGATTCTCTAACTCTGAAAGGGTTCTGGAATCGGTTGCCTGCCCTACACCCCTTGAAAGCAAAAATTTAGAGAACAATGCATTATGTCACCTAAAGGCTCGAAAATGAACTTTAAACGCATTCTGGTTGCCATTAATCATTCTCCGTTAACATCCATTGTGTTTGATCGGGCGCTCCATTTGGCACAGCAAGAGCAAGCTAGTTTAATGATCCTCCATTGCCTTGTAGATGTTGCTAGATTCGATCCCTTGCTCGAATCAGGTGGGATGTTAGGAGTCTATCCGATCAACACTGGGTTTTCTCAATCACTCCACGATGAAACGTTTCAATTAGAGAATCAGCAGGCAGAGTCTTGGTTACAAAAATACTGTCATTCGGCAACTGCTCTGAATATTCCAACTGAATATCAACACCATTTTGGCGATCCCGGTGCAACCATTCTCAGTGTCGCTCAAGAATGGAGTGCTGATCTGATCGTACTAGGTCGGCATGATCACTCTGCGATCGCAGAGTTTTTCATGGGCAGCGTCAGCAATCATGTGGTTCATCATGCGAATTGTTCTGTTCTAGTTATAAAAGACATCAATAGAATTGCCGAAAATCTGCAACTGGAAGTAGAACACCCCCAAAGGAATGCCCAAAAGCTTGGGATGGAGGAGATGAGATCATGAAAACAAGCATACCCACCCCTCTACGCCTCTACCTCATTAGACACGGCGAAACCGAGTGGTCGCTATCGGGCAAACACACAGGTCGCACGAACATTTCCTTGACTGCAAATGGCGAGGACGAGGCACGAGAACTTGGCAAGCACATCCAGAGATCACAAATGGTTTACTCGCCTCGTAGTAGCAGACATTATTCATTCTCAATTGAAGGAACTCAACCTTAACTATCCCAAGGTCAGCGAAGAAAAACACCAAGAACTTTTGCAAGCAAAGGCAGTACTTGAGAGCCAGTACTAAGGATTTCCCGCAACTCACAAAACCCGCTACACAACAAAGCCAGGGAGGATATCTATGATAAAACCCGTTGCCGATCGCTCCAAAGCACCCAAATCGCAGCCCGATGCCAAGGATGATTTGAAAACTCTGCCGCTAGCAGAAGTGCAGAAAAAATTAGGGTCGTCACCAGATGGTCTCAAGCAAGCAGAGGCGAAGAAGCGCCTGACTGAAAATGGACCAAACGAGATTAAGGAAAAGAAGACCAACCCACTCCTGAAATTCCTCAGCTATTTTTGGGGACCGATTCCGTGGATGATCGAAGTCGCAGTGATTTTGTCAGGTGTGGTGCGACACTGGCCAGATTTTTTCATCATTCTCTTTTTGCTGTTTACTAATGCGGTGGTCGGCTTCTGGGAGGAACGTCAGGCGGGCAATGCCATCGCTGCTCTGAAGGCTAAACTTGCGACTCAGACTCAGGTCAAACGTGATGGGCAATGGGTGACATTACCAGCGCGTGAACTGGTTGCGGGCGATGTCATTCGGATTCGCTTGGGCAACATTGTGCCAGCCGATGCCCGCTTGCTGGATGGCGATTCGATGTCGATCGATCAGTCCACGCTGACGGGCGAATCTCTACCTGCCACCCGCAACTCTGGCGACGCGGTATTCTCTGGCTCGATCGTTCGTCGGGGTGAGAGCAATGCCCTGGTCTATGCCACAGGTACCAAAACCTATTTCGGTAAGACGGCCCAACTGGTGCAGGAAGCTCACACGGACAGCCATTTTCAAAAGGCAGTTCTCAAGATTGGCAACTATCTGATTGTCCTCGCGCTCGTACTGGTGACGTTGATTATTATTGTTGCCATCTTCCGTCATGACCCGCTTCTCAATACGTTGCAGTTTGCCCTGGTGCTGACTGTTGCCTCAATTCCCGTCGCCATGCCAACCGTATTGTCGGTGACGATGGCGGTTGGTGCGCGCCAATTGTCCAAGAAAAAAGCGATCGTCAGTCGGCTAGTTGCGATCGAGGAACTGGCTGGTGTGGATGTGTTATGCGCGGACAAGACAGGCACTTTGACCCAGAACAAGCTGACCTTGGGTGATCCATTCAGCGTGAACAATATCCCCGTTGAGCAAGTGATTTTTAATGGTGCGCTGGCATCAAGTGCAGACAATGACGACACCATTGATCTCGCTGTTCTAGACGGACTCAAAGATAAGGATTCGTTAAAGACTTACAAGGTTGTTCACTTCACCCCCTTCGATGCAGTTCACAAACGCACCGAAGCAACGGTGAAAGGCGCGGATGGGAAAACGTTCAAAGTGACCAAGGGCGCACCCCAGGTGATTCTGGCATTGTCAGCGAATGCTGACAAGGTAAAGTCTGATGTCGAAAAGGCAGTTAACGAATTTGCAACGCGAGGCTTTCGCTCATTGGGCGTGGCGCGATCGGAGAAAGATGATCAATGGCAATTTATGGGTGTGTTACCCCTGTTTGATCCGCCTTGGGATGATGCTGAATCAACGATCGCCAGCGCAGTCAAGATGGGTGTCAAAATCAAGATGGTGACAGGCGATGCCATTGCGATCGCCCAAGAAACCGCTAAAAAACTGGGGCTGGGCACAAACATTCTGGATGCAAGTATTTTAGGCGATGACGACCATCAAGAAACTGCAAAAGTAACGGAGTCCATCGAAAAAGCCGATGGTTTCGCTCAGGTGTTTCCTGAACATAAGTTTCACATTGTAGATGTTCTACAAAAACACGATCACATCGTCGGCATGACGGGGGATGGAGTCAATGATGCCCCCGCTTTGAAGAAAGCTGACTGCGGCATCGCCGTTTCCGGAGCAACAGACGCGGCGCGGGCAGCAGCTTCCATCGTGCTGACAACGCCCGGGCTGTCAGTGATTATTACTGCGATCAAGGAGAGTCGCCGCATTTTCCAACGGATGAACAGCTACGCCATTTATCGGATCGCCGAGACGCTGCGCGTATTGTTGTTTATGTCGTTGGCGATCTTGGTCTTTAACTTTTACCCTGTTACCGCAGTGATGATTGTGATGTTGGCGTTGCTCAACGATGGTGCTATCCTATCGATCGCCTATGACAATGTTCAATACCGAAATCAGCCTGAAGCCTGGAATATGCCCTTGGTACTAGGGATCGCCTCGGTTCTGGGTTTCGTCGGTCCTGTGGCGACATTTGGCCTATTTTATCTTGGCGATCGCATCTTTCACCTCGATCGTCCGCATCTCCAGACATTGATGTATCTGATGCTGTCTGTAGCCGGACATCTGACAATCTTCTTATCGCGCACACGCGGCCCGTTCTGGTCGATTCGTCCCGCACGAATTTTATTAATGGCAGTATGCGGGACGCAAACTGTGGCGACGTTGATCGCAGTTTATGGACTATTTATGACACCCCTCGGCTGGGGTTATGCACTGTTTGTTTGGGGCTATGCGCTGGTGTGGTTCTTCTTGACTGATTGTGTGAAACTGCTCGCTTATCGGGTTTTAATCCCGCGAGCGACTCGTCTTGAAAACGAGAGTAGGTAAGCCTCCCTAGAGGTTCAATTCCTCTATCCTCCGCCTTCCACACAGAAGCCAAAAGTTAAAAAGTAAAAATTAAAAAGATAATCTCCATAAATAAATTTAGGGGCTTGAAACCATTTTTCTTTTTCTTTATGAGTGCCTTTTAACTTTTTACCCTTGCTTGTGATCAAGAGTAATTTGTGGAGTGAAGAATCAACTCAGCATAAGCTTTCAAAACTTCTGCCTCCTGCTTCTCTTGTTGAATTTTGTAACGATTTATATCGTAATGAATCAATTCAATCAATAAATCAAGCCATAGCCCCTCAGAGTAGTTGATAAGCAAAGTGATATGAAACCTTGTACAAACAACATTGGTATAAAATTTACCCGCTTATAACTTTTCCAACAGCCTTTGAGGAGATTTAACATGAACAGCCTCTTCTTTTTACCTGTTACTTTATTGTTAGGAATTTTGCTGGGAAATCTCTATTTTCGTGGCTTGTGGACAACGGTGCAGAAATTATCTACAACCCAAAACCCAATTCTATTGACGTTAGGCAGCTTTTTTGGGCGGTTAGCGATCGCAATTGCCGGATTTGCTTTCGTACTAGCGATCGCCCAAGAGAACGCACCTTGGCATCTGCTCGTTTGCTTAGGCGCGTTTATTTGGGTACGCAATCGCATCATTGCAACCCACATTCTGCCCTTCAAAATGTCATATTTTAATACTTCAACAAATCTTACAAAAAACTGGTGACATTATTAAACATTAAGACTGATATTTTATATCTGGATTTTGAATTGAGGAAAAACCTCTAACAGGATTAATCTAAAATCCTTCGACTGAGCGCTCACGACGAAATCTAAAATCTAAAATCGGCAAGGTCAAGGAGACTCAATGCAGATTAGTCCAGATGAAATCGTGTTTTGGAATTGGGGATTTGTGACGATCAATGCCACTTTGGTATTTACATGGATGATCATGCTACTGTTGGGCATTGGTGCTTGGTTGGTGACGCGCAAACTCTCCACTGATACGCAGCTATCCCACTGGCAAAACCTGCTGGAAGTTTTAGTTGTCAATTTACGCGATCAAATTCAGCAAACCAGTGGACAAAATCCCGATCGCTATTTGCCCTTTGTCGGCACCCTGTTTGTTTTTATTGCCACCTCCAATCTATTAGGGATCGTTCCTGGTTATCACCCGCCCACTGCCTCACTATCTACCACTGCGGCCCTGGCGATATGTGTATTTTTTTCCGTTCCCGTTTTTGGTATCAGTCAAGAAGGAATCTGGAAATACCTCCACCACTATATAGAGCCAATTCCAATTTTATTTCCCTTTTATATAATTAGCGAACTCTCACGGACTTTAGCTTTAGCAGTGCGTTTGTTTGGGAATGTGATGAGTGACGGCATGATTGGGGCAATTTTAATATCGATCGCGCCATTCTTTTTTCCAGCAATTATGCAGGCTTTAGGCTTGTTGACAGGTTTAATTCAGGCATATATTTTCGCGGTTTTAGCAGTTGTTTATATTGGTTCTGCGAGTAATGAAGACTATGGCTCAAAATGAAACGCTATCACTTGTACTGGGAATTGTTGGCACGGTGTCAATCTTCACGGCGGGCTTGACTATGGCCGTCGGCTCCATCGGCCCAGCCCTTGGCGAAGGTAAATCTGTTGCCCAAGCACTCAGTTCCATCGCCCAACAACCCGACGGAGCAAATACAATTACCCGCACCTTATTTGTGGGATTAGCATTTATCGAATCGGTGGCCATTTATTGCTTTGTGATTGCGCTCATTCTCCTGTTTGCCAATCCGTTCTGGAACTATGTGGTTGGTGCGATCGCCAAAGCAGGAGCCTAATGAAGTGGAGATCAACTGGTTTACCTTCTGCGCGCAAATCCTTAACTTTTTTGTCTTGATATTTGTGCTGCAACGCTTTTTATATAAACCCATTACCAAGGCAATGGCACGCCGCGAGAAAACGATCCGCGATCGCTTGTCATCAGCATCTGAACAAAAAGCAGAAGCAGAACAGGAGGTTAAGCACTATCAGGAAATGCAACAGCAATTCACAGACGAAAAGACAGAATTGCTAACTCAAGCAAAATCAGAAGTGGAGGAAATCCACCAACGCTTGTTGAAAGAAATGCAGGGGTCTGTGGCAACGGAGCGATCGCAATGGCAAACTAATTTGCAACGTCAAAGAGAGTCTTTTTTGCGCGAAGTAGGCGATCGCACGATGCAGCAATTACAGGCAACGGTGCGCCGGGTGTTAACAGACTTGGCACAGTCGGATCTAGAAACGCAGATTGCCAAGGTGTTTTTGCAGAAATTGCGCGATCTGACCGAAAAAGAACGAGCCGAATTGGTGACGACTTTAAATGCTTCGACAAAAGACAGCATTCCATTGACGGTGGTTAGTACGTTCACACTACCGAAGGATATTTGTGCAGCGATCGCTAAAATTTTGCAAGACTATTTTAACACGGTAGGTTCAGGCAAAATTGAACCGATTTATCAAATTGAATCTAGTTTGATTTGTGGCATCGAACTACGCGGCACAGGCTATAAGCTGGCGTGGAGTATGGATGCTTACTTAGATAGAATCACCGAAAATTTGGTGACGGTTTTTGCAGCCGAAGCTGAAACAAATCAGAACTCACAGGAGGGATGATGTGAAGAAGGAAGAAACTTTACAGACAGTTTTGCAAGATACTTTTGCACTGTATACTCAAGTTCTCGATCAGCATGAAGCAAAATTGCGATCGCAGGAGATCGGAATTGTGCAATCAATTGGGCAAGGAATTGCCAAAATTGCCGGTTTACCCCATGTGCAATCAGAGGAAATTGTCCGTTTTGCTGGTGGTAGTCTGGGGTTGGTGTTTAACCTCGATCCCGAAGAAGTTGGGGTAGTTTTGCTTGACTCTAGCGAGCAACTCCAGTCAGGTACGGAAGTGCGGCGTACTGGCAAAGTGCTTGATGTTCCTGTGGGCGACACGCTACTAGGAAGAGTCATCGATCCCCTCGGTCGCCCCCTCGACGGTAAAGGCGTGGTGCGAACTTCCCAACGTCGTCCCGCCGAACGCGATGCCCCTAGTATCATGGATCGTGCGGCTGTGAATGTGCCTTTGCAAACTGGAATCAAAGCCATCGATGCCCTGATTCCCATTGGGCGTGGACAGAGGGAATTGATTTTAGGCGATCGCCAAACAGGTAAAAGCGGTCTTGCTCTCGATACAATCATCAATCAAAAAGGTAAAAATATTCTCTGTATTTATTGCGCGATCGGACAGCGTAGTGCGGCTGTTGCCAAGGTAATTGCCGACCTCAATGAACAGGGTGCAATGGCATACACCACCGTCGTGATGGCAGCAGGAGAAAAGCCACCGGGCTTACAGTATATCGCTCCTTATGCCGCTACTGCGATGGCGGAATATTTTACAGATCAAGGGCGCGATGTACTAATCGTTTACGATGACCTCACCAATCATGCCCGCACCTATCGAGAAATCTCTCTGTTAATGCGCCGCCCACCTGGACGCGAAGCTTATCCAGGGGATATTTTTTATATTCATTCGCGCTTACTGGAACGTTCTACACATTTAAATGCTAAACGAGGTGGTGGTTCCTTAACGGCGTTACCAATCGTCGAAACAGAGGCACAAAACATTGCCGCATATATTCCGACTAATCTAATTTCCATTACCGATGGACAGATTTATCTTTCACCAGTCCTCTTTCAAAAGGGAGTATTGCCGGCGATCGATATCGGGAAGTCGGTTTCGCGGGTGGGCGGTAAAACTCAACTCCCTGCCTATCGCACTGTTTCCGGAGATTTACGTCTTTCCTATTCTCAATTTGAAGAACTAGAGGCTTTCTCTCGTTTTGGTACGCGCTTAGAAGAATCCACTCGCCTGACTTTAGAACGCGGGCGACGGGTGCGTGAGATTCTCAAACAAAAGCAATATGCACCGATGCCGGCTGCTGTGCAAGTAGCTGTGATGCTTTCGGTAACGGCAGCCTTGCTCGATTCCGTCCCGATAACTGAAATTGGCATTGCCGAGCAAGCGATCGCCCAAGCCATATCCACCGAGTTAGCCGATCTTTGCCTGCAAATCGAAAGCGGAGCCGTATTGAAGGATGCCGATCGCGATGCCTTACTAAAGGTTGCTAAAACTGCGATCGCTACAGTTGTAAAGGATACAAAAGATCCCAAGGATCCCAAGGATACGAAAAATACAAAAGATCCCAAAAATGCGAAGGAGTAGCCATGTCATCCATTGAGCTTCTGCAACGCCAAATCCACACTGCCCAAGACCTGCAAGCTGTGGTGAAAATGATGAAAGTATTAGCAGCATTAAATATCCACCAATACGAACAGGCGGTTGCCTCCCTCGCTGAGTATAACCGGACAATCGAAATGGGTTTGCACGTAGTATTGAAGGCAGCACATACAGATGATGCTTCCCACCAACATGATAACGGTGATGGCTTCAAAACTTACTCACAATCCTTTTTGCCTGACCTTGGTCGTTGCGGCGTAATTATCTTTGGCTCTGAGCAAGGGATGTGTGGTCAATTCAACGAACAGATTAGCCACTACGCGATCGCTGAATTAGAGAAGTTGAAGCTCTCACCTGAACATCTGGCGATTTTTGCCGTCGGCTCAAGACTGATCTCCCATTTAGAAACCGCAGGCTATGGAATTGAGCAAACTTTCGCCATGCCAGGTTCGCTAGCTGGGATCACATCAATGGTTCAAGAAATCTTGATGCACATTGCCACATGGCGCGATCGCGAACAAGTTGTTCAAATTACCTTATTCTACAACCACTTGCATTCCAACACGTTATGGGAGCCATACAAGCTGCAACTGTTGCCACTTGATAGCGCATGGCTACAACATATCGAAAGCCAAACATGGCGAGGGGTGAGCGAAGTCGAACCGCGATCGCATACTCTACCAACTTTTACAATGCCGAGCGATGTTTTGGTTGCGTCTCTATTACGGCAATATTTCTTTATCTTGCTCTATCGGGCTTTTGGTGAGTCCCTCGCAGGTGAAAATGCTAGCCGTCTCGCTTCTATGCAAGTTGCCGAAAAAAACATTGAAGAGCGGCTGACCGAATTTACTGGTGAATTTCAGCAAAAACGTCAAACTGCAATTACAGATGAATTACTAGAAATTATTTCAGCCTTTGAATTAAGCCATTAATAATTCATAATTCGTAATTACGAATTACGAATTCGGATTTAGCGAAAATTGCAGTCCTATCCTTTTGGCAGAGGCTAGCGTCAAGGGGAAACCCCAAGAGGATCAATTTTTCAAGACAGACCTCAAGCATAATGAGCGAAACTTATCTGCAAGAGGCTGCGCCAACGACAAGCTCAGTGACCACCTGTAGAAGTCGGGGACTCTGACCCGTTTTTTTACAGCTATTTTCAGGTAAATGAACCACAAATAGACCTCACTTCCATTCCTCTCTCCTACGTTCGCATAGCGGCACGAAGTGCACAGAGAGACTTTGATTTTCTCCCCTTCCCTTGTAGGGAAGGGGCTGGGGGTTAGGTCTCATAA
>CAZZZY010000080.1:0-13379 GCA_964658545.1 uncultured Acetobacteraceae bacterium
ACTTCTGGGTTCACCAATCGCAATTTTTTTAATCTTACTATCTGTTAAATTGTAGAAGCTACTAATGCCAACAACATCCTGAGCCACAATCAAGACGAGACGGTTATTTGCCAAGTTAGTCCGGCTACCTGGTAACAAGAGTCCTTTTTCTTCCAAGGCATCTACTTGCTTTTTGCCAGCAGAAATAAAGATATCGGCTGGGGCACCTTGCTCAATCTGTTGCAGTAAAGCACCAGAAGCCCCAAAATTATAATTAATGTTGACATCTGATTTACTTTGTTGGTACAAGGGCTTAAGTTCTTCCAGTACCTCTTTTAAGCTGGCAGCTGCGGACACAAGTATGGTGGTGTTTGACTGTGCTATTACAGGAGAAGGAGTAACTAACGGTAAACCAATTGTTAGAAGTAAGCCAGCAACTGCTATACCCAGGAAACCAAAAATTTGTCTTCTTTTCATAGAATCAGGTGCTTGAGAATTTTTTTATAAAATTGATGCTAGCTAGAATCGTACCAATAATACCAAGATTTTACCAACTATATCGGTGAAATCATGCCTAAAAAAGAACAAGGGTCGGTCACATTCCAAACCTCAGAAGAGGAGCGAAAGATTTTGGAAGAGTTTTGCGGCAAGTCTCAGCGAACCAAGACCGAAATTCTCAGGGAATTAGTACGTGGTCTTAATCAGCACTCTTTACCATCTCATTCGCTACCAACCATAAATCCAGAAAAGGAAAATATCTATGCTCAAAAGCCTGAGATAGAAATTAGTATTCAAAAGAAACTCAGCTACTAGAGAGGCAGTCCACTGAATATATGTTGACAAAAACTAAAGTATGTGATTTAGAATAAAACGCCTATTTTGGGTGAAATATTTGGGTCTTATTTTTAGCGATCGCATAAAAACGGAACACAAAAATCCCCAATTTTAACAACATCATATCTTGTGTTTTAGGTCAAGCACTTCTACTAGACTGGCTCTCTAGTACAGCACGGCGGAAATAAGCTACCCATTGTAAACCAACGAAACGCTTACACTGTATTCATTTTGTTACCGCTGCCGTATTGCCTTCTCTTCTCCTATGGGAGACACTTCGTGAACGAGAGGCAACGCCTTCGGCATGGCCAATCTGGAATTAAAATTTACTGTCGTAGATTAATAATACTTGCATTTTACTAATCTCTATGCAAAAATAGTTTGTCAAAATACAGTAAGTCTATCGATTTACTGTATTTAATTGAAAAATAATAGGGTGTGACTTTCTTTCCTTTCATATTCAATCACTGTATTGCTGGTTTGAGAATCTGAAATTTCAGATATATAGCCGGCTAAATCCTTGCTAGGAAATAATCTGGCATTTAAGCAGAAGTATTGTAAGAAATATTTCTGTGACTTTTCCTGTTCAATTTCTAGTCAGTTCTTTCACTTTTAAGGTTGAGGAGTCATGTCGATTGTTCGCTGGAATTCTAGATTTACATTGTGCTTACTTTTTTTGCTAGATATCTCAATTATCCTAGTTATTCATCCTGTAAAAAGTCAGGCGAATACACCTCAATCTACCGCATCTCCTGTGAGTGATACCACCATTGTCGCTGATCCTGGGCAGTTGCCTGGACGCGATCGCAACAATTCTGTGGTGGAGCAAGTTACACCAATTTCACAATTACTTTCACCTGTACCTAAACAATTACCTCATCCTAAGACTACCGCAGAAATGGAGCAGGTAACTTCTGTTTCGCAGTTATCAGATATCAAACCTACCGACTGGGCATTTCAAGCCTTGCAATCTTTAGTGGAACGGTATGGTGTGATTGCAGGCTACCCCAATCAAACCTTTCAAGGGAATCGGGCAATGACTCGTTACGAGTTTGCCGCTGGACTAAATGCAGCCTTGGCTCGAATCAATGAGTTGGTGAGTGCAGGAACCAGCGATTTGCTGAGAAAAGAAGATTTAGAAACATTGCAAAAACTCCAAACTCAATTTGCGCCAGAACTGGCTCAACTGCGGGGGAGGGTGGATTCGTTAGAAACACGAACAGCAGTTCTCCAAGCACAGCAGTTTTCTACCACAACCAAACTCGTTGGTCAAGTTGAGACTGTGATTGGAGGACTTGTCGCAGGCAATAACGTCGTCACCAAGCAACCCGCACCTCACGTCTTCACATTTCAGGACGCGGTTACTTTAAAGTTAAACAGCAGTTTTAACGGCACAGATCAATTTCGGGTAACCTTGGCGGCAGCAAATATTGCCTCTTTAGGAGGAACAAGGAGTGGATTAGTTGGAACCAGTGATGGCAAAACTTCTGATAACGCCAGTCCATCATTCCCCAACAATCAACTTTATGTCAGTGGCCTCCGCTATCGTTATTTACTTGGTAGTAATACAGCAATTAATGTTTTTGCTCAGTCTGATGGAGCCTTTGAACTAGGCTTGAGTGGAACCATCAACCCGTATTTTGAAGGGTCAGCAGCCAATGGGATCTCACGATACTCACGGCGAAATATGGTCTATGACTACGGAGATACCGGAGCCGGAATCGCCATCCTCCATGACTTTGGTAAACAACTTCAATTAGGATTAGAGTACACCTCCATTAACCCTAACACTCCTACAGATAATAATGGCTTATTTGATGGTAGGTATGTAGCTCTTGGACAATTACTATACAGCACCTCCAACAAGAATTTCCGGTTGGCTTTGACTTACGCCAATACTTATAGTCCACCAAACACTACAGGTCTCAGTGGCACAAACTTCGGTCCAGTCATCGGCAGTAACTTAGCAAACAGCACCGTAGCTGGAGCTGCAACTTTAGCGAATACTTATGGTGTAGAAGGGTTTTATCGAATTACCCCATCTATAGCATTAAATGGATGGGTCGGTTATTCCGCGCACCGTTACATCGGTTACGGTGATGCAGAGGTCTGGGATTGGGGTGCAGGGTTAGCATTCCCCGATTTATTCCAAAAAGGCAGTTTGGGAGGTATTTTTGTGGGTATGGAGCCAAAGTTGACTAGTCTCAGTCCCAATGTGAATTTAGGAGCAGGCTATGGTGTCGCAGACAAGGATACCTCCTTACATTTTGAAGGATTTTATCAATATAAAATCAATGACAATATTGCAATCACGCCCGGTGTAATCTGGATTACTGCACCTGACTTTAATGCTAGCAATCCTGATAGTGTAGTTGTTTGGCTCCGCACTACCTTCTTGTTCTAACCTGAAAAAACTATAGGACTCATATTTGATTTTTGAAAAAACTCGCTCTCAACTCAAAAAGGCTGATTTCCTATTCCCAACTATCTGCCTATCGCGCTTGCGCTGTGCTTCGCGCACCACCCAAACAAGTGTGGCTACGCCAGCCACGCTGCGCGAACAGAAATCAAAGCGGATTCCTATAGTACTTTTGGCAAGCAAGATATTTCAAGTATTCTCGAATGAATTCAGAAATCAGAATTTATGGAATTCTCTGGATTTCATATTCAATAGACATATCCGCAAATTAACATCAAAGCCTTATAAATAAAGGGTAAAAACCTAATTTTCGGATAAGTATAATCAATCTGCTGCTGGTTTGAGAATCTGAGATTTCAGATATATAGTCAGCTAAATCATTGCTAGTAAATAATTCTTACAATTCAGGTTTTATGGAAAATGTTATCTTGAGAAATTGCCATCATTTAAATACGATCGCTCCCACCCACCATGCAATTTGCAGATTTCTGGTATATTGTCGCACTCAGCGAACAGTTACAACCTAACAAGGTATTACCACGTAGCATTTTAGGAGAATGGTTAGCGATATTTCGCGGTGAAGATGGACAACCCGTAGCTTTGCGCGATCGCTGTTTACACCGCAATAGCCGTCTATCATCAGGTAAAATCTGTAACGGTGCTTTACAATGTCCCTATCATGGTTGGGTATATGACGGGGTTGGAAAGGTTATTGCTGTTCCAGCCGAAGGAGATGATTTCAAACCTTCCCCACAGCGTCGAGCCAAGTGTTACGCTACCAAAGAACAAGATGGCTATGTTTATGTGCGGTTAGCTGATACCCCAAGTGTTGATCTTGAACCCTTTTCTATGCCTCACTACCGAGAAACAGGATGGGAGACGGTGCGGGTAATTAACCGTTTTGCTAACAATGTTACTAATTGTGCGGAGAATTTTATTAATATTCCCCATACGGCTTTTGTTCATCCTGGTGTTTTCCGTACTTCCCGCCAACAAAAGTTAGAGATGACTGTTGAACGCTGCAATGGTGCGGTTTTGGTGGAGTATCGCAACGAAAACAGTAATTTGGGATGGTACAGCCGTTTTCTGAATTTGCAGAGTGCAGAGATTAAACATAGCGATCGCTTTTATATGCCAAATATTACTTCGGTGGAGTATGAAATAGCACACAATCGCCATTTGTTCATTACCAGTCAATCTATTCCAGAAAACGATAATTCAACCCTGGTTTATACGGATGTCACCTATAACTATGGTATTTGGAATAAGTTAGCACGTCCCTTTGTGCGGTGGACTGCTCAACACATTATCCGCCAAGACGGGGAAATTTTGGATATTCAGGGAGAAGCGATCGCTAAATACGGTAAACAATTTTATAATACACCTGCGGATACAATTCATATATTCGTAGAGTCAATTATAGCAGCTATATCTCGTGGAGAAGATCCGCGTTTATTGCCAAATCAATCAGTAGAAGTTACATTTTGGGTTTAAGAACAATTTGTAATTAATCAATTAATCATATAAAGTCCGGGTATTTATTTCGTAACTCCCCATTCCCCACTCCCCTTACCAATTACTAATTACAAAAGGAAAATTACCAATGGCTATCACAACCGCAGCGTCCCGTCTAGGAACGGAACCTTTTAGCGACCAATCTCCTGTAGAATTGCGTCCCAATGCAAGTAAAGAAGATATAGAGAGAGTAATTGTTGCCGTCTATCGTCAGGTGTTGGGCAACAACTATATATTGGCATCTGACCGCCTCGAAAGCGCTGAATCTATCCTGCGCGATGGAAAAAATACAGTGCAAGAGTTTGTGCGTCAAGTCGCTAAATCAGAACTGTACAAATCCAAGTTCTTCTACGACAATTTCCAAACTCGCGTTATCGAACTGAACTATAAACATTTGTTGGGTCGTGCCCCTTATGATGAGTCTGAAGTGGTCTATCACTTGGACTTGTACCAAAACAATGGATATGAAGCCGACATCGATTCTTATATTGATTCGCCAGAGTATCAATCTAGCTTTGGTGAAAATATAGTGCCTTACTATCGCGGCTTTAACACCCAGAAAGGACAAAAAACTGTCGGATTCAGCCGGATATTCCAACTTTATCGCGGCTATGCCAGTAGTGATACCTCCCAACTCAAAGGCAAGTCTTCTCGTCTTGCTGCCGAACTAGGTCGCAATAGTGCATCTATCGTTGTTCCTCCATCTGGTGGCCCTTCAGGTTTTGCATACGTTGCTTCCGAAAAAGGTGTTACCCCCAACAGTACTTTCGGTGGTGCAGGAACATTTGGTAAAGAAGGCAGACTCTATCGCATTGAAGTGGCAGGCGTTTTTGGTGCTGGATATCCTAGCACCCGTCGCGTCAATCAAGCGGTGGTAATACCTTATGAAGAACTATCTAGCTACTTCCAGAGAGTCGTAAAACAAGGTGGTAAAATAGCGAGTGTGAAACCACTTTAGTATCATTAGTCAATAGTCATTAGTTATGACTATAGCCATTTTCAATCCAGTGAGGTACAGGTATACAAATAGACCTAACCCCCTAACCCCCTTCCCGAAGCGGGAAGGGGGAACAATTCAAAGCCTCTCTCCTTAAAGGAAGAGAGGAATGGAAGTGAGGTCAAAACTGTACCTCGCCGGGTCAAAAACCGCTATTATTGACTATTGAAAATAGGACTTACGCATTGACAGAAAAGCCAAAATAACAGGTATAGTTTTCAAGGCTTATAGCTCGATTTTCCAATTATATTTTTGCGATGCCTGCGGCGGGCTACGCCTACGCATCCAATTAATGGTGCTTGACAAAAGCCTGAAACAACGTATTTACGTCGATGCACAAGATAGTTATTTTGTACAGTGCGTAAGTCCTAGAAAATTTGAAATTTGAAATTTAAAATTAGGAAGTGATTTATGCTTGGACAAATTAGTAGTAGAACTAGTAGTCGTTACTTTCGGTATGAAGTAGTCGGTTTGCGCCAAAGCGAAGAAACCGAAAAAACCGACTATTCCATTCGTTCTAGTGCTACTGTGTTTTTTACAGTGCCTGAGAACCGAATGAATAAAGAAATGCAGAGGATTACTCGCTTGGGTGGCAAAATAGTCAGCATTCAACCATTGAACGCTGAGGCGAAAACAGATAGCGAACAAAGCGATCATCCTTCTTCCTAATGAATTCCAGTCCGCAGAAATTTGAAGATTTATCACCGACAGGTAACAATGGCGACGGTGGATCTTTAACAGTAGAGCAAGCGATCGCTAATCTTGAAAGTGCAGATTTAGGCTTGCGATTTTATGCTGCTTGGTGGTTGGGTAGGTTTCGCATAGTTGAAGCAGCTGCGGTTACAGGACTAATCAAAGCTTTAGAGGATGAAGCCGACAGGACACCAGAAGGCGGATATCCTCTACGACGCAACGCAGCTAGAGCCTTGGGGAAACTAGGCGATCGCCAAGCAGTATTACCTTTAATTGCGTGTTTAGACTGCTCAGATTTTTATGTGCGGGAAGCAGCAGCACAATCCTTAGAAATGCTAGGCGATCGGGTTTGTATACCTGCCCTAATCAAGCTATTAGCAGTAGGCTTGCAGGCAGAGCAACTTGTATCAGAGCAGCCTGATTTATCTCAACCCTACGAGGCTATTTTAGAAGCCTTGGGAACCTTGAGAGCGAGTGAGTTTATCGCTTTGGTAAAGCCATTTTTAGAGCATCCAATTGAATTGGTGCAATATGCTGCCGCACGAGCTATGTATCAATTAACCCAAGAACCAGCTTATGGAGAACGGTTGGTAAAGGCTTTAGCAGGTGAGAGATTGCAATTGCGTCGAGCAGTGTTAGCAGATTTGGGAGCCATTGGATATCTACCCGCAGCAGATGCGATCGCACAGACTCTTGCTGAAAATAGCCTCAAGCTAATTTCTCTTAAAGGGTTACTAGAACATCAAGTCAATCACATCACACCAAGCACTTTGTCAGAAGGTGCAATTAAAGTCATTAATTTGATGGACTCGCTGTTGTAGTCTTGAAGGAGGCAGGAGGCAGAATCCTCAAAAATATTTGAATTTTGTTTCGCCCACAATTCGGCTTGGTTTTAAACCAATATTTATATATATATAAATATCGCACTGCGTTTCTATCCCGCCTCGGAATGAATTCCGAGGCGGGATTGCCTGTCTGCGTGACTGACAAAAGTATCTTTCCCAGAAAGCCACACCTACTTATACAGATTAGGGAACTGTGATTTTAGTTGAGCCAACTTCGGCAAATCATTTACCACCACGTAGGGATAATTCGGATTGCGGTCAATAAAGTGCTGATGATACTCCTGGGCTTTATAAAAACCTTTCAAAGGCACTAGTTGAGTGACTATCTGCTTCGGAAAAATATGTGCTTTGTTGAGTTGATTAATATAATTAAGCGCGATCTGATTCTGCTCATCGTTGGCAAAAAATATGACTGAACGATATTGCCTCCCAGAATCAGGGCCTTGTCTATTCAACTGTGTTGGGTCATGTGCCACAAAAAAGTAAATTTTCAGTAGCTGTCCATAGGATATTTTTGATGGGTCATAGGTGATTTTTACTGACTCAGCATGACCCGTCAAGCCGGAACTGATTAGTTCGTAGTCTGCTGTTGCTGCACTACCACCAGAAAAACCAGAGACAACATCAGAAACACCTTTGAGATGCTCAAAAACCGCTGACATTCCCCAGAAGCATCCTCCTGCGAAAACTGCCGTCTGTTTCACCTTCGCTGTAGAATTTGAGATATCGGTTGCGGGATTAGCAAGGATTGCTTTCGACGCACCACGCACGAGTACAACAGATATCAGCGAAATGATGGACAAACTGACTAGTAAGTATCCCTTGAGGGGGAAACTGCGATTTGACATATAATAGCTGATTTATTCTGACTGTAGTCATCACTGTAGGATTCATTTCTTAAAGCAACATTAGAAAAACATTAGTTGTTGCTAAGACTTTCTAAAAATAGATTTTATTATTAGTTTTAAGTAATGATGCTCATGCTCAAGACTGGGTTGAGGCATTTGCTAAATATGGTTATCAAGTCTTATTTGAGCAAGTTATATAGGACTCATATTTTATTTGTGAAAATATACGTAGGGTGTGTTAGCGACAGCGTAACGCACCAAACCCTTAAGAATGGTGCGTTAGCGTTTCGCGTAACGCACCCTACAAATACCTAATTTTGTTCAATAATCAAATCGGATTCCTATACCACTCATCGGTATGGGAAGAGATCAATTTATTCCCAGAGTAGTCCCAATTTCTCTGAATAATTTATTCTCTGCGAATTTCTAAATGTTCTCTCACATCGATGTAAGGTCTTTCATTCCTTTCACTTGCAAAGGACGTACTTTCTGAGCGCCAAGCAAAGAGATTGGTTAACGCTCGCACAGGATTTTCATCGGGTTTAAGGGTCAATATCAACTCCTCGCACCCTCCATTGAATTCGCTAGCGGTGCAAATCACATTTTGTCCGTTCATTTCACCAGTAGTAACAAACCTTAGCTCTCTGTTGCGGCGGTAAGTTTCCAAGCGTCCGCTCACGTCTTCGCAACGCGTCAGTGGATCGTAGCCGGCATCTTTGAAGTAATTGGAAGTCCAGCGAATCCAAGGCTCAGTGTCACCTTCGTGATTTTGGTACACTGTCACGGGTTTGTTGCTTGAGGTGTCACAATAAAATCCTTGCCCACCTTCAGCAAGACTTGGCTTACCGATACTTGCAGTCGCGCTCAGAGCGACAACACCTGCAAGCAAAACATTTGTCAATGGTGTTAATTTCATAAGTAACTCTCAAAATCTTTGTTAACAGTATTAAAGTTTCTATCTTTAAACTTCACAGCAGTTCCAGTTACTAACTGATGATTTGGCAAATACGTTATTAATTAGTTGTTCTAATGTAAATAAATCAACTCCAAATTTGAAGTAGCCAGATGCTGCTAGCAGTTGAGACTGTATTAAGAATACTCTCTAAGTATATTTTAGCCGATAACTTATAACCTCATACTCCAGATGTGTCTTACTTTAGACTTGAGGAATATTTTTCTTGAAACAGAATTCAGGAGTTAGTGTCTAGCCAAGACCGAGAGCCACTACAAGAACCACAGCTAAATGTACCTATTTTGCCAGATTGGGTGTGTACAGGCAACGACATAAAGGCAGTGAAAGGAAAATCCTGCAAAAACATCTGTGCAGTGCGATCGCCCACAGTCTCAATATCATTAATGCTTATAATTACTTATGAATTCATCTTAGCTATGTAATTGCATTCCTCAAAACCTGATTTAGCTTCACAAAAACTATATGATTCGCTATGAGGTGCTTACATCTTTATCAGAAATTCACAATAATCAATAATTTCATATCAAATAAATATTGATTTTTTATCAAGAAGAATTCAGCATAGATTAGAGTTCTGCCGACTATAAGTCGCGGCTATACAGACAAAACCGACATCCGTGGGTTTTAGTTTTTTGATTTATTATGTTTTCTGTGTAGGTAGTAGCGAATTATATTCACTTAATACTTATAGGACATCCTCTGAAAATTAGGAGTCTGAAAGGGTTTAATGTCCACATTTATCCTAAGAGGATGTTTGAAAAGTCGTAAAGTTTACAGAATAACCCCGCTTCTATTCCTCTCCCCCAGAGGGAGAGAGGCTTTGAAACCCCCATTCCCGCACTTCGTGCCGCTACGCTAACGTAGGGAAGGGGGGCTAGGGGGGTTAGGTTTCCGAGGCTTTGGTGTTACCAAAAATACTTTTCAAACAACCTCTAAGCAGTCTCCCTTGAAAATGTGGTATAAAACTCTACTTTATTCCTTCTGGCTTCTGAATTCTTCTTCCATTTTCCCCACAAAACCCGATTTTTCAAAATTGTCTTGACCCTTCAAAATGCCTCATCCCAAAAATCGCAAATTAAATGAGAGAAATGCTAAATGTGATATCAACACGTTGCAACAATGGCTGGTAATCGCATTTTATATGTTATAAAGCTCACAGAAATTAATGTTAGGCGGGAACTACTCTATGGAACCAGATAAACTGGGCCGTTTTAAGGAGTACGGCGAATTCATCCTCCGAAAGATAGATTCTGTGCCCCAGCACCCTTCAAAACAAGAAGATTGGGTTCCAGCTAGTCTTGATGACTGTCTCCTGCGTCTGCGGTCAGCTGCCCAGAAAACTGTAGACCTGGCAACTTCACCTGTCAAAATTGGGGTGATGGGCGAATTCAGTAGTGGGAAAACTTTACTTTTAGGCAGTCTAATTGGATATGCAGATGCTTTACCAGTTAGTGAAAACCCTACCACAGGTAATGTTACCGCCATACACATCATCCCGCAAGAGGACTTTGCAACTACTCAGTTAAGTAATTTCACTGTAGAATATCTCTCTCATGAAGGGGTACATGAGTGTCTACGCTTCATGCTAGGAGAAGCCCATAAACGCACGACAGCAGCAGGGCTTCCTCCGATACCAGTATCAAAACTCAACTCTGGCAAAGATATTATTGGCTGGTGTGAAGAAGCATGGAATAGTAGTAACAATTTAGAGCTACGTTATTTACTCCGGGAGTTGGTATTATTCCTGCGGGCTTATCAAGCTTATGGGGAAGTTATGTGTGGTGGACACTACCAGATTGATGCTACCACCGCCCGCGAGGGGCTACAACTGGTCGAACAGCCAATGGCAATCCAAAGTCTGAAATTTGAGGATTTACCGCCAGCGCATATCCGATTACCGAGTCCACCCCAGAGGCTACCAACAAAGTTATTGCAAAATAGCTTCCCACTCATCCGCCGTGTGGATATCGATGTAAAAATCTCACGGGAAATTTGGGATTTTGCAGGTGCAGCCAAATTTATTCTCATCGACTTTCCAGGATTGGGGGCTGCGAATTCGGGGGCTAGGGATACCTTTTTGTCACTGCGGGAATTGGCAGAAGTACAAACAATTTTGGTATTGCTAAATGGTAAATCTCCCGGTAGCGATCGCGCCAATAAAATCTTCACTATGATGCAGCAGCAGCGACCGGGACAAGACCTGAAAGATTTAATTCTCGTCGGTGTGGGTCGCTTCGATCAACTCCCCCTAGAGAGTGAAGGTGGCGAAAGAGAACTTGACCACCTGATTGAAGATAGTCCACATTTGCAGGAAGAAACCGTTTTCCAAAAACTCAAAGTTCTGCAAACTACCATTGACGGTGCAGAAGCCTTTACAACCCAAAAAGACCGGATCGTTTTACTGTCGCCACTGTTGGGACTGGCTGAATTGGCAAAACGTTCTAGTACCGTCAAAGCAGGCTCACCAGATTTTTTGGCTAACTTAGACTATCCTGATTATCTAGATCGGTCTAAACGCCTACAAGATAAATGGGAGCTATTAAGTGAACGGCTGTTAGATGCTGATCCCCGCAGTCATTTAGGCAGACAGCTAGGTTACTTTGGTCAAGATGGGGGACTTAGCAAGCTGCGGGAATTGATTCAAACTCACGTAGCAACTCATGGCCTGAAGCAACTGTATGAAGATACTCGCAGAGCTGCTGATGTGGTGAATCAGCAACAAGATCACTTGAAGGACATCATAGATGAAATTCACGAGCAAGGTATCCCCACTGGAGACAGCCCCGCCTTTATCGAATTGCGCTTTGTAGTCGAAAGCTTAGATAAAATCTACAGGAATTTTCAAAAAGATTTAGGGACAGAACCACTTAAAGACCGACGCGGTGTTGTCGTCAGCGATGTAGTTAAAGACGAACTCACTTTTAGAATCCTCAATTGGAATCAGTGGACTTTACTCTTCAACAAAGCCAACAATGGAGCGATCGCTCTGGCAGAATCTAAAGGTGCAGCCGGAAAATTATTTGATCGGGGAAACCGTGTAAATAGTTCCCTTCCAACTAAGAGCGATGATTTTTATCCAGTATTTGAAAAAACCGTTAAAGAAGTAGAAGATTTTGCCCGCGATCGCATTTATCAAGCAGTGGTAGATTTGTTGAACCAATTGTCAAATTATGTAGCCCCAGAACGCGAACAATTACAGGCATTTTTCCATCCAGAAATGGAACAAGAAATTGAAGAAAAATTTGGTTTTGAAGATGCAGATATCTTTTACAAGTTATTACTAGGATGCGATCCTAACGAATGGAAGGAAGCAATTATCTCGGAAATCACTCGTAAAGATAAAACCGTTGCACCTGAAACCATCTTTCCCCTAGCGCGTCAAGACGACAAACACAATGTAGGTCAAATCTTTGACTGGGCACCAGAAAAAAGCCAAGGTTTACCTAGATCGAGCAATCACCAACTTTTAGTACTGCGACTGCGAGATGAAATCACTGCTAGCGCTAGTCTCCATCTTGTGCAGTATGTTAGCGAAGTTAATCAGCAAATTAATTCGGAAATAGAAGGCATTTTGGATCAAATTATTCCTAGTTTGCAAAACCTTTCAAAAAAAGAAACTTTGCTGAGATATTTAGCGGCTGGAGATTTGCCACCTGAAATAACAATTCCTACTTGGTTACAGATTCTTTCAGAAATCGCTGCTGTTTCTTACTTAGATGATTTGAGATGAGCTAACTCAGAAAATGACTGATTGCGATCGGGTAGGGATATGAGGGTGTGTTTGTGAGACGTGATGCTATTTTTTATACAATTTTCAAGCGTGTCCCTGGATTGTTTTTCGAGTTAGTAGAACAGCCACCAGCCGAAGCTGCTAGCTATCGCTTTGAATCAGTTGAAGTTAAAGAACCAACCTTTCGGATTGATGGGGTATTTTTACCTCCACCTGATGCGACATCCCAAATCATCTTTTTTGCTGAGGTACAATTTCAAAAAGATGAGTTAATATACCATCGGTTTTTCTCGGAATCCATGCTGTATATGTATCGCAACCCGTCGCTTTATGATGACTGGTATGGAGTCATTATTTTACAGTCTCGCAACTTGGAACCGGAAAAAACCACTATTCACAGGTCACTACTGAACAGTTCGCAAGTACAAAGGATTTATTTGGATGAGTTAGGTAGTCCTGATGAGCAAAAAGTAGGTATCAGTTTGATGCAGTTGACTATTGCCTCCGATACTCAAATGGTGCAAGACGCGAAACGTTTAATTAAGC
>CAZZZY010000081.1:0-13315 GCA_964658545.1 uncultured Acetobacteraceae bacterium
TAGGCAGCGCGTTTTGTGTCGCGGTCTAAATCCCCGTCACAAAACGTAATTGCGGTAGCGAGTCCGCGAGCGTCATTGCGAATTGCGAATTGGTTTAACCCTGAGTCTGTAATCTTTTCATTTCGTGTTGCACATCTAATGCAATCTGTAATGCTTCATTGAGTAACCTTCCATGCTCCGTAGCCTGTTCATTTACTTGCATGGCTGTTAAAGTTGCTAAATTATTGACGAATAGCTCTGTATTACTAAGGATAAAGCTTTTATTTTCTCTCAAAATCCTTTCTGTTTTCAAAGCACGAACTAAATCAGCCTTGGTGAGGTTAAGGGCTGCGAGAACACTCTCTCTTTCTTTTATAAGCACTTCTGGATTACCAGCTTCTTCTATTTGGTCATTGATATCTATTGCTCTAATAACAGTATTATATCTTTCAACATCCTTTAACAGGATTTGCAGAGAACTTGTCATGTTAAGTTTGACAATTCTGCTTCTACTTCTCCATACTAAATATAAGATAGTTTGCGTTATACCACCAACCCAAATACCTAAGATAATTAAGATTATCCAGGATGGAATTTCTATCCATGATACAAATATTTTTAGAATTATGTCAAATAAAAGATAGCCAAAAACAAATGTAGCAAAACCAATAAAAATTACAGTTGCCCCTTCTGAACTTTTAATTTTTTGGATGTATAATTTTGCCAAATTTTTGAGAGGATTTGTAATGATTAAAAGTCGATCATTGACAGGTAAATTAGTCAGTTTTTGCAGTTCATCCTGACTAATTTCCAAGCCCTGTAAATCATCCCGCACAGCTTTTTAATCCTTGCCAGAATAGTTATTTAATCTAATATAGCAATCAAATTTCTGGAATGCTGGCATTTTGTCTAAAATTTTTTCAGCAAGTTAATAATTCTAGGCGATGTCAATATTTTTTGTACAATATGATACTCTTTTACCTAGATAACTTATACTATGGCAATTTTAACTGAACTGTATTACTACTTATATCCGTTTCAAATCTTGTAAAACTGCGGCTGCTGATTGATAGCGATCGTTAAAATGATAGCAAACCATCTTATCTAAAATTGCCGCTAATTCTTCACTCACTTGTACCGTTTGCCGCCACATCACATTCCCCGTTTCTCGATCTGGGTGCAGTTCTTGCGGTGGTATCCCAGTTATGGCTTGAATGCCAATCATTCCTAAAGCGTAAATGTCACTGCATAAGCGCGGATGACCGGCAAATTGTTCTGGAGGTGCATAACCCCGCGTCCCGATAGCTACTGTGGCTAATTCTGTTTGCTCACTACTCGGCGGTTGCATCAATTTGACAGCACCAAAATCAATCAACACCAGCCGATTATCTTGAGTACATCTAATAATATTAGTCGGTTTGATATCACGATGAATCACTCGATGTTGATGAACAAATTCTAGAATTTCTAAAACTTGTCTGAACATCTCCATCACAAATGATTCGTTCTGCACATTCTGTACAGGTGGTAATTCTTCACTGAGGGTATGTCCCTCAATATATTCTTGAATTAAATAGAACTCCTGGTCATCTTCAAAATAAGCAAGTAGTTCGGGAATCTGATGATGTTTCCCCAAAGATTGTAATATTTCAGCTTCACTATTAAACAACCTGCGAGCAATTTGCAAAAAGCGTGTGTCTTGACGGGCTGGCATTAACTTTTTAACTACACAAATCGGATTCCCCGGTCGTTGAGTATCCTGTGCTAAATAAGTGCGACCAAATCCACCTGCACCAAGAACTTGAGAAATTTTGTAGCGTCCACTCAAAAGCAAATCACCAGATTTTATTTCTCGTGAATCAATTGGGGGAGGAAAATCAAGAGACGAATCAGGAAGTGCTGTTTTATCTTCTAAGAGTACATTTAATTGTGCGATCGCTTCTTGTTGTTTTTCAACTTGTAGAATAATCACCTGAGTTTGGCGCTGATTTTGATAGCTAGTATAAGCAATTACACAAATACTACTAATCACCAAAGTAAGAGCAGAGGGAATTAATGGTACCCATCCGGCTTGCAAAAACAAAGCAACGCAGATTGCTACTAAACCAAGTAGAGTTGTCCCTCCCACCACTAGCAACAGCAACGGATTTTGCCACCGCCATGCGATGATTCCACCTAAGAGCGACCAGCCCCACATCCAAATAAGTTCCGCCCAGTCGGGCCAATACCAAATTAAAGGTCGCCCATCCAACACTGTACTGATGAGTTGACTTGCTATCTGTGCATGAATAAACAGAGCAGGCATTCTGGCTGGTTGATCTGGTAAGGTGCTGTAAGGTGTATAAAATCCACCTGGAGTTAGATTAGCCGCAGTAGCGCCAATAATTACAAGACGGTCTTTAATTAAATTGGGGTTGACTTGGCCACTAAGAACATCTTTTAGGGTTACTTGGTCAGCGAGGCTGTTGGGGTGATGGTAATTTAATAATATTTGATAGCCACCTGCATCCAGATGTTGATAGCCACCGGAATTAGGTTGTAAGCGTGGGATGAGAGTTTTACCTAACTGAAATTCTCCTTTATTAGTGAACTGGTATTCAATACCTTGTTTTTCTAAATAATTAATTGCTATTAGCGCCCCAAATGCAAATGATGTTGTACATTTCTTGTCTGTAGAGTTAGCAAATAACAAAGTGCGGCGGAGAATTTGGTCGTTTTCATTGTCAGCGACCACATCGCTAAACCCAACATTATCTATAGGAAAATTGGGCGGCGGTGGGATTTCATCTCTACCCAAACTGCTGAACACGCAAGTGCTAATGATGTTATTTTGATTATGCAGATTAGCTGCTAAATTGTTGTTTTCTGGTTGGAAAAGATATAAACCAACAATTCGCGGTTGATAAGACTCGATTTTCTTTAATAGCTGATTAATTGTGCGATCTGATAGAGTCCATTTCTCTCGTTTGAGATCCTCATCAGTGATTTTTACCAGCAAAATCCGCCGATCACGTGCTTGTGTTGGACGCGATCGCAACATCTGATCATAAACTCTTAACTCCCAAGGCTGCAACCATTTGAATTCCCGAATTCCCCAGATAAATGCGGTGACTCCCACACTGGTAACTAAAATAATTTGCAACCAGCTTTTGCTCTTGGACGTTTCACGGGAATCCTGAATTTTTACAAGGGGGACAAGGAGTTTTTTTAATAGTCCATTAATCACAGCATTGGGGCGGTAGCCTGAATTAGGTAGATGTTGCAGTCCCAGAAGTTTATTTTCTGACTCTAGTACTGTGTCAAGCTAGTTTTGAGGGTTTGTAGTAAGCACTTTAGTGCTTAGAATATAAGGACTTTAGTCCTTACTACGAACCTGCTTACCCGTCAATTTAAATTTAACAGACTACTAGGTTAAAAGCTAATTAACCTGAGCTTCTCTATTAATGTAGCAATTTACTTGCTGATTATAGACGAATGGCACTAAGAAAACGTGAAACCCTTGTCACGACTAGGGGTAGCAGTGTGGTTTAATACGAAAAAAGAAAAATACATAAGTCTTTATTTCTCATTTCGTGGCATAGTTTCTTACCCCAGGTTTGGGCAGTATCTTGAAACTGGTTTAGCTTCTTGGTATGGTAAAGTGCTCAACGCCTACTGGCATCAAAGGTTTGGGCAGACTTAGCTTTAATCGAGCAAGCAGATGCAAGAGTGGTGCTCAACGCCTACTGGCATCAAAGGTTTGGGCAGATTCAATCCTCTTTACCTTTTCTTATTTAGCTTTAGTGCTCAACGCCTACTGGCATCAAAGGTTTGGGCAGCGGTTGAGAGCGATCACCTCCCAATACCCCAAGTAGTGCTCAACGCCTACTGGCATCAAAGGTTTGGGCAGACAGAGGATTAGGGGAGAACTTTCAAATCCAAATCAGTGCTCAACGCCTACTGGCATCAAAGGTTTGGGCAGTGCGATCGCTCAAACCCATATCAGAGAACCACCCTGTTCTGATATTACAAGCACCTTGTTTGAAGAAGCAACAGAATAAGCCCAATTCTCTGTTCAACGTGTTACGCCATCATCTTTAAGGATAGCAGACAATCTTAAAAACCCTTGGATTGCCTAGCTTTTGAATGGTTAAAAGAAAATGCAAGCACCTCCAGTCTACCTAAAAATCTTGAACAGCTAGCCTAATGGGAGTTTTTTGCTTGTGTTCTTCTATATTCATAGCTCACAATCAGAGATCCTTGCATCAGACAATCCGGTATAGTTCCTCTTGAGATGACCAAACACCAGGACGGTTATAGGCTGGTATACCAGCAACGCACTGATGAGACAGACGAATCAGAAGTAGACTATCTTCTGGTGCTAAAATCTTTTCGAGTTCCCAACGCAACTTTTCCCGCGATCGCATACTCAGCCAAGACCGAAAAATTGAATACTGTATTCTCTCACCATAACCTTGGAGCAATTTGTAAGCTTTGCGCCAGCGTTTTGGATCGCGAATATCATAACAAATGAGGTAGCAATTTTTAGTTTCTGCCATTGTTGCACCTCATCGCAGCACCAGATGACCAAACAAACCACCCTCACCCATCCATTCTTTTTCTAACAATCGCACTTCCAACTCAAACAAACGTCGATAGGTAAGGGAATAACCAGTGACTGGATGTTTCCAACTCTCTTGTTTGCGGCGTTCATATAATTCAACAAACTTACGCCGACCAGCTTCGCTTAACCATACTTGCTCTCCCCGAATTTCAAAATCTGCTTTGATATCCCATTGACCCCGATTAACTGAAGCCATCACGGTCATATCTACCAAAGGCACTCGAAATATTTCCAGCAAATCCAGTGCCAAGGGTGCAGCTTGCGATCGCGGCTGATGATAAAAACCTAAAGCAGGTTCCAAGCCAACGGTTAAGATGGCGTTCATGACATCTTTGAGTAGCAAGGCATAACCAAAACCCAGCATCGCATTGAATCGGTCTTTGGGCGGACGGCGATTTCTCCCATTAAAGTGCAATTCACTTGCGACTTCTTTGGAAATCAAACAGGGCAGGGCACTAAAATACAGAGCAGCAAGATTACCTTCCAGTCCTAATAAAGATTCCAAAGATTTTGCTTGGGGAACTTGTTTGAGTACAGCTTTCATTTGAGCGATCGCTTTTTCTAACTTCTCTGGCACGTCAGCTTTACCCCTAGTGCCGCGCATTAGGAACTTACGCTGTCCTTGACCACGACAAACTACTAGTTTCCGCGCCAATTCTAAGCAGGTATCAGGATTGCTCAGAGCAGAATACTGACGAATACGGCGTTGAATACTACCTTGTCGGTTGTCAAAACTGCCAAGATAGCGTCCACCTCCTGAAATAAAATGCACTCCAATTCCCTGGTCAGCACAAAAGTGCAATGCTTGGGTGGAAATTTGGGAAAAACTGTGTAACACCAATTGTCCCACCTGACGAGCGGGAACTGTTTCTGTAGGTTGATTGCGACGGGTGATTTTGATTTGTTCTCCTGTTCTACCAACACAGGTTCCAGGTTCTAAAATGTGAATTACCTGCCGTTCATCATCTTCAGGAAACAGCCGAATTGGTTGCCACTCTTTATCATGGGCAAGTCGCGCTTCTTCTGGCAAACAGACCGGGGCTAAAGAACAACGGGCGCATAATCGCTCGTTATTAGTTACAGGTGGTCTGTGGGTAGATTGTCTGAGGAGAAGTGCTTGTTGAATTGCTTCTCTAACTGCTGCTCGTCCTGCGTCATCAAATGGTACGTGAATCAGTACGTTGTCGGCGTGGTAGCGAATACGACCTTCTTTAACTGTGATTCCCAAGGCTGATTCTAAGAGGAAAGCGTAAGCCAAAATTTGCAGGCGATCGCTCTCCCATGCTTGGGGTTGCTTGTTCTGGTCTCGGTGAGCGCGACCGCGTTTGTGTTCGTAGGGAATTGTTTCCCCATCACGGGTACGAAGGGCATCAAGCCGACCACGTAAACCTAGTTCTTCACTTTCGAGAAATAATTCTTCCCACTCCTCATCTTCTTGTTTTTCGAGTTCAGTGTGTAGTCTGCGTCCGGCAAATACGGCTGCATCTTGGGTATAAAGTTCTTCGACTTCTTCGAGATAGAACAAGCGGGGACAGTAGGCGAGGGCGTGGAGGGCAGAGACGCGAATAGTTTCGAGTTTACCGGGGATTTCAATATGTTCGAGAGTTTGCACAGTAGATAACCGTAAGGTTGTTTTTGTGGGTTAAGCGCCTTACGACATCAAAGGTTCAATCTGCTTCTAAGTTGCTCGAATTAATGTCCAGGCAGATTCAGGAGGATGAGATAACTCAGAAGGTTGAAGTATTAAGTATCTCTGCCAATGAGTACCCTTTGAACCGACATGATCCACCCAATAGGGTAAAGTCAACAACCCATTTTCATCGCACACCAGCCATTGCAGCGATTGACCTTGATAGTTTTTTGTCAACAAGGTAATAGCATTGACCAAATCTCGGCTTTCTCCTAAACAAAGACCGCCAAAACGATTGATAGAAGCAGGGTTGGCAAATGCCATCTGTAAGCGTTCTGGTAGCGTTGGCTGTGAATTATCTGACCCAGCATCAACCCAAGTAATAAATCTAACATCAGTCAACAATTCCTGATAATCTGGTCTGGCATTACTAGGGTCATGGATATCTTTCTTCTTAAAACGGCGAAATGTACGGATAACAGTAGATTTTTGTGGTTGGGAAAGTAGAGCGATCGCTAAACGAGTTCCACAATGCTTGTACCTATCCATCTCCCCTACTA
Organism: uncultured Acetobacteraceae bacterium; assembly: GCA_964658545.1. Taxonomy (GTDB): domain Bacteria; phylum Cyanobacteriota; class Cyanobacteriia; order Cyanobacteriales; family Nostocaceae; genus Nostoc. Next base: position 6,773 of record CAZZZY010000081.1, read on the forward strand.
TCGAAAGCAGCATCCCATAAACGGTGGATGGTGGAGGTACTGGGTAAGTTTCAGCATACTCTCTTGCACGAGATTGACGAAAGCTAGCTATAGGAACTTCTACTTCCAAAGCCAATATTCTCTCAGTTGTCGTCATCGAATCAACTCCAGTTGAGGTAGCTGTAAATCTCTAGCGATGACTTGTTTCATGCTTTGTACAGCTAATTTAATTCCTGGGAAAATATTCACTCCCAATTCTTCTAATTCTTCCAATTCCTCAGATTCTGTAATTGCACCAGCTATCCACAACTCCTGCGGTTCAATATCTTGATTTTTAACTTTTCTTACCAATTCCCTAATTGAGATTTCTCCCTCATCCTCTTCAAAACAGTAAAGAATGCGGGGTGAAAAATCATGTGTCCATCGTAAAACCAAACTTTCGGGAGAAAAGTCGTAGAGAAACCGAGAATGATTACCTGCGACTTCTCCCAGAGAACTTAAACCATCCAGAACTGCAATTATGCGAGATTTATCTTTCAAACGTTCTGGAGTTAATGCGAATCCATATTGATAGCAAGTTGCATGAACTTCTGTTCCATAAAGCGAAGTCCGTCCCTTTTTACCACTAGCAGCATTGAAGGTTAAATCACCACTAAAAGGTGTTGTAGAAACAGCACGAGTTACTTCTAAAACCCCTCGTTTAGCTGTTGTTGTACCTTTAGGCGCTTTTTTACCTTTTTGTTTGGGTTCATCTGAGGCTTCAACTTTTGCACCCTCAGCACGCATAAAACCTAACACGTCATCATCAATAAAAATCGTGTCATCAAAGTTTTCATTCTGCCAAATATTATCGTTTGTATCATCATTCCAACGACGATTGACTTGATAGTCGTTGCCAGCAGTTTGCCAGTAGTAGCGTAATGCCCAACGAATTGCTTCGGCTGAAACTGTTGTATGTACTTCTCCTTTCCAAAGAATTTTTTGTAGAGTAGTTATATTACCTTCGTTTTCCCCACGGTTATTAGCAGCAGTTCCATACCCAGTTAATACATTTCCAAATAAATGAAACGACATTTTTAAATTCCCTCAAAAATTACAAACATTTCCAGAATTCAGATTTATCTGAACTCTTAAATACCAATATCAATCATATTTTCTTCATCCGAACTATCTTCATCACCATCATCGGTATTAGAAACCCCCTTCCCTTTATAACTGGCTAATGCCAGCAAAGCTAAATCTCTCGATTTTTTCCAGTTCTTATCAACCATAACGAACTCCATTAACTCTTCCCAATGTTCCTGTAAAGTAGGAATTTTCCCTGCTCGTGACCAAAAATCAGTAATAAATTCCCGAAATGTATCCGAATTTTTACATCGACCTAATCCGGTTCTGATGCGTACTGTTTCCCGGTCGAAGTTCGGAACTTCTCCCCGTTTCTTTGCGTGTTCAGAAATTTGTCCGTATGTAAATTTAATTGCTTCATGACAAGCTTGAACAAATAATTTTTCGCGTTTATCTGATTTAACTTTCTGAATCACTTGATATAGTCCTCCCCTTTCGTAAGCTAACTTTTTGAACAGTTCATTACTGTTTACTTTGTCCGAAATCCCAGAATACCAAGGTTGATTTCTTGCCAAATTTTCAGCAATTAATTCCCTAGCAAAGCTAGTTACCACAAAACTACTATCCTTACCTTCAATTGATTTATCTTCCAACCAATCGTTACAAACCTGATAGTTGTGACAAATCTCGTCACTGGCTTCTACCACATACATATCTGTCCGAGTTTTTTGTTGAGTTGACCATGCAACAGTTCCCAAAGTTAAAACTTGGCAACGCGATACACCAAAGTCTCTAGTAATATTTATTGTTGCTTCTAAAGTCAAAAATCGTAACCCAGCATCACCTAAACCAGAAGCATGAAAATCTTTATAAGTGGCATATCTCAAGTTTTGATTTTGGCGGTATTGAGCATATTTTTCTAAATCAGTGATTTCTGGAACTACCAAGGCATACTGAGCGCGTTTATCTCGCAACTTGGAGCGGAGAATATAGTAATAACAAGCAACAGGAGCGAATAACAGAACAAATGCATCTTCTGGAAGTTCTTCAAAAGAAGTATCAGAACTGAAAGCAACATGACGTACCACCGCACCGGGATTTAACCACCCGGCAACACTAATGGGTTTTGTCAGCAATTGTTCGTTTTTATCACAAAGGTTACTGGCAAAATCTTGATAAGCATAGCTTTGTAAGGCTTTATATGTGACTTGAATTTCTTTTTCTCCCTCACCTAGTGATAGAGATTCGGTTTTTGTTCCAGTCGATTTATGAGTGCTGTTATGTTGTAGAAAAGTGCCAAGAATTCCCTGGTGTACAATCACCTGAGCATCCTTACGCATAGTTTGTGAATCTAAACCGCGCAGGGCAATTAGTCCATCATTTATTTGAAATGATTCTTTTAATAGCCATTCCAAAACTGTTTTATCGCTACCTTCCCAACTTAAGATTATTGTTCTCTTCGTCAACTGCCAATTTAAATGTTCTGGCGGAGAAACTTTTTCTGTTTCTAATTGCTTTAAAGTCATCCATAACCCAGCTAAACCAGCACAATGCAACAAAGTAAAGCTAGGATTACCTAAATCAAACTCTAATTTCACTGCTCTGCCCCTACCTCTTCGCTGTAGCTAATTCTGCCAATTGGAGTGATGGGATAAAATCCCCGACATTGCCATTCCCGATAGTCTGGTTCAATTCTGATAGGTACTGACCAAGCTTGTGCTTCTTGTTTGAACAATTTCATCCGGGATTCATTAATGCCTTGTTTGAGTAATTCTTGTCTGCGCTGTTCGGCAATATCCCAAATTGCTTTCTCATCCTCACCCAATAAGACGGTAATTGTGTATCCACCTTCACGTAGGAAATCTGGGCGATTACACCAGTTATCTTCCAACCAACTTGATTTAACTTGCTCAACTTTCTCAGAATTAATCCGGGCGGCGAATTCAGCTAAATCTCGTTGAGAAATATCTGTTTTACTGGAAAATTCTTGAATTAGTTGCTCTCCTGTTGCCAGTTCTGCTGTATCATAGGGTCGCTTATTATCCCAAAGATAAATAATTGCCGGTCTTGCGCCTTCTTCCGGCTTAGTCCTTCTGCGGTTCAGTCTCCCCAAGCGTTGAATTAAAGATGCTGCGGGAGCCATTGCAGATATCAATAAATCAGCACTTAAATCAAGAGACATTTCACAAACTTGTGTAGTGATAGCCAAGACTGGTTGATCTTTCCCAAAGGATTCAATTACAGCTTGATGTTTTTTGAGTCTGTCTTTGTAACGGTAACGACTGTGATAAATTAATGGTTTAATGTCTAATTCTGGTATATGTTCAGCAAGCTTAATTTTGGCTGTGCGATAAATTTCGATGCAGGTTTTTACAGAATTAGTCACCCACAACACTTTCTGCTTATTTCTGAGAGCTTCTATAACAGGTTGCCAGATTTCCTTGAGTTTATCAAAGTCAGTTACTTCAGGAACATATTTAATTTCGTAACGCTTAAGTTCCTCCAGTTCCTTTGGCCCTTCGATGGGTTCGTCTAATTCTTCGCCTTGTTCAGCAACTACTTGACGAATAGCTTGTAACTGTTCAGGAGTAAAGCTGGCACTCATCAAGAGAATAGGCGCACCACGAAACGCTTTGATAAATTTCAATAGCGCTCCGAAAAGACGTGCATCGTAGGCATGAACTTCATCAAAAACAAAAGCTGATTGTGCGATCGCAGCCCAAGAATAAAGTGGTTTGCGATTGTTTTGAATTAAGCCCAATACAGAATCAACTGTACAGACAATCAATTTCTTCCGCCATGCCTGAAAAGCCATCAGTCGAGCATCGATACCCTCAGAATCATCTGATTCCCCAGAAAATAGTAGCTCCCGATCCAAATCAGCACGCGAATGCATTAAAGCTGCTTCAATTTCTGTGCCATCTGCATAGTCAATATATCCTTGTGAAGCTGTACCTGTAGTTGGATAGGAAAAAAATAATTTACGTCCTACTGCCCATTTTTCTCCCCAGGCATACGCACCAATCGTTTTACCTGTTCCACAACCTGCTTTGACGAGTGTTACTCGACGATGTGATTTGGCAACTAACTCTTGAAATGGACGTAATTTTTGACCTTTTAGACGTTGATTGACTAATTTCTGAATATCTTCTTTTGAAAGTTGCAATGATAATACTTGTTCTATCCATACCTTAAAGTCTTCTTCAGCTAGGGGTAATGCAGAACCAGCCAAATCTGCTGTAATTACTGTTGCTTTCACTCCAGCAATGAATTTTTGCTGCTCCCAATCTAGTTGTGATTCAAACTGAATAAATTCATTGCGTAGATTTATTAAAGCCTGTTGTAATTGAGACTTTGACCAAATTTCTGGAGGAAGTTCTGGTAATTTTTCAGGTAATCCTAAAGCTTGATGACCCATTTTCAAGATTGTTTGAAAATCGGAATGATGGGTATAAATTTTTAATTCACCCCCGGTTCCAGAAATAATCTCAGCTATAAATTCCGCAGCTTGATTATTTTGATTTATCCCTATTTTGAGATGATGTCCCATTGCTGCCCAAATAGCAATCATTAAGTTGGCATTCTGGCATTGTTCCAACCATTCCTTAAAGGTAGGTACTTGCAACGCCAAAATGCCGCTAATGACTTCATGACGTAGTATTTGCCTATCTGAATGCCCTTTTGAAGACTTCAACAAATCCTTGCGATACTTAATAATTTTTGGGTCTGATGATTTAAGGTCAAGAGTTTTTAAGTAAACCATCTCCTGAAAATGTTGATTTGCTTTACCCCAATCGTGCAAATACGCACCCAATCTAACTGTCGTTGCAAAGTAATCTAAATCAATATGTTTTATTCCTAATTGCTGGAGAATGGACTTACCTAATTTATCCACCAAAACATCAGCTGCTTGCATCACCAAGCTGATATGTCCTGTATACTTTGCAGAACCTCGCGCTCTATCGTTTTCCTTCTCCTGTTCTGATAAGGATTTAGCCAACAACACCTTAAACATTCCTACCTCCCTTACAAGGCAGGAAATATCCACAGCCAAGGTGTCTTTTGCCACCAATTCCCCACTGTTGTAACTTTAAAGAATCATCATCACTTAATTCTGAAATCTCAGTTGTAAAACCAACAATGGTATATCGTTTGATTTTAAGCGTTTTGCGACTAAGTTCACCTTTTTTATCTACCGGAATAGAAAGTTTACCTGAAATTTCCAAATTATCAAGCTGACGCTGTGCTGCATTTAAAAAAGACTCCGGTTCGCTATATCCCTTGATAACAACAATTCTTGACCTAAGCCTCTTTACTGGCTTAAGCGTAAATATTTCTGGAATGCCAATTTGAATCTCATGTATTCCTAATCGAATACTTTTTCCAGCCAATTTATAAATTAATGGAATTTGAGGAATCGGTACGCGAATTCGCAAGCAAGATTGTTCTGTCAGAAGAATTTTGCCTTGTTTATCAGCAAAACCAGGAATTGTCAGAATGCTGAGTGCTGTTTGCTGACGTATTTCTGGAATAACGTGAACACACGCTGCAAAAAGAGCATAGTTATGATCCGCCGGCAAACATCTCCCTCGGACTGGAAAGCAAAGTTCAACAAATGGCTCAAGTCCACTGCCCACATCACCAGACGCAGAAAAACCTACAGATGCAATCATTTCAGGAATCCTCCTAAATGACAAATCTTTAAATAACTAAAATTTTCAAAACCTTACGGCATCTGAGGTAGCAAACAAGAACTAGTAGCACATTGTGCTTCGAGCCAAAACTAGATTATATTTCAGCGTCAAAGGCTGCTTTTGCTATTTAAATCTTGAAACATCGGAATAATTTTATTCCTAACATAAATTTAATATTATGTCAAGTCAATTTACTAATACGCTCAACGCCTTACGGCATCAAAGGTTTAGAGCAGACAGGGTTATGTTAATCCCTACTGCCCAGTATCACTCAAAGGTTTTAAACCTTGAAATCGTGAAAGTGCTCAACGCCTTATGACAGCATAGGATTGAATTAACTTTCACTATATACTTAACTGCGCCTAACTTCAAAAGTTTGGAGGAGTGACTGTTGAGATTTAGGGACAACAGTCGGAACATTCGATTATAGACCTTGGCGTATTCCTGTTTTGAAAGCAAGCTGACGCGCAGCCTCAACCATAGAATCAGATCAGCGAGGCTAATCGTCTGTTTGAGACGTTTGAGCATCTTCAACAGCACTGGCAATTGGGAAAGAAATAGGATTAGTAGATGGCGTTAGTAAATCTAACTGCGGTTGTTCGAGTGATGCCTCGATACTTGGATCAGCAAAATAGGAGCTTGCAATCTTATCATAGTTAGAAGCAACAGCTAAAAAAGCGCCACCCAAAATATAGATAGGTAATGGCAGATTAAATTCTTGCAACCAGTCAAACAGTTCCGCCAAGGCAAACAACACCAAAAAGCAAGCAAGCCAAACTCTCATATTTTCGTTCTCTGGATTGAA